>NZ_JACARS010000087.1:0-29900 GCF_013386485.1 Pseudomonas sp. P7758
AGCGGAATAGCACAGGTACTGCGGGTAAATCAGCTGTTCGGTGTGTTGGTAGTTTGGTCGGCCGTTGCCGGCTTTTCGGTCTTGCCGTCAGCCATTGCGGTTTGCTGGGCAGCACCGTGAGTCTGTTGCTGAACGAAGGTGAAGTTGTTGTAGAACTCCTTCGAGCGCTCTGATCCGCCTTCTGCAAAGGCGGCTACGGAAGTCATGGTCATCAGGCCGGCAAGGATAACAGTCGAAAATTTCATGGCAGTGTCTCAGTAAGTGTGTTGGGTCCGCGCGTTGTCATCAGCGGCGGGATGGGGAGACTGTGGGCCAATGATATTAAGTAAGGGTTAACCTCGCGCTGACCGAAAGTTAACGATTTCGTTAACTTCCAATCTTTAGCAGCGATGAATTCAGAGCTTCCAGTCCAGTGCGACGCTGATAGAGCGCGGGTCGCCCCAATACACGCCGTTATAGAAGCCGACGCGCTCGTAATATTTTTTATCAAATAGGTTGTTGATATTAAGTGACGCCGACAAGTGGTCATCGAACTCATAGCGCGACATCAGGTTGACCACGGTATAGGCCTGCTGGGTGATCCGGGTGCGCTCCCTGATCAAGGCTCCATTGGTGTCCCGGCCAACCGGGCGATAGGCGAAGTCGTAGAAGTCACTTTGCCAATTCACCGCGCCGCCGACCGTCAGCGCGTGCCATTCGCCGGGCAGGCGGTAGGCCGTGGACACGCGCAACAGGTTCAGCGGCAGGTGGGTGTTGTTGCGCTGCTTGTCCCCGTTCAGGGAGTGGGTGTAGGTGTATCCGGCGGTCAGGTTCCAGTCGGGGCGCACCTCTCCGGACACCTCTACCTCGAAACCCTGAACCTTGTTGCCTTTGCCGCCGGATGTGAAGAACTGCTCACCGGTCTCCGGATCCGGTGGGGTCAAACTGTCCAGTTCCGCGACGTTGTCCTGTTTGCTCCAGAAGTACGCGGCCGCCAGGTTCAGGCGCTCTTCCAGCAGGCTGCCCTTGATGCCCACTTCATAGTTGCTGCCTACCACCGGCTCCAGGTATTGCTTGCCGGCGTTGCGTTCTTCCTGCGGGTTGAAGATGTCGGTGTAGCTGGCGTAGACGGTGTACTCCGGGGTCAGGTCGTAGAGCAGGCCGGCGTAGGGTGTCCACATGTCGTTGTGGGTCTGGCTGGATTTTGACGTACCGAGGAACTGGTCAGTGTCCCTGTTGTAGTTGTAGGTGGTGCTCTCGATCTCCCAGCTGCCGTAGCGGCTGCCCAATACCGCATGCAGGCGATCGGTCAGGCTCAGGCGGGTGGCCAGGTAGCCGGCCTTTTGGCGGGTGCTGCCTTGTTCGCCCTTGAGGCCGGTGTTGGTGTCGGGGAATTTGCCGATCCCGCCCATGTGTTTCCAATCGTCGATGCTGGTGTAGTCCTTCGGCACCGTACCGCTGCGCAGGTGTGGCGAAGCGTCACGCTGCTCGGACTCGCCGTAACCCACCATCAATTCGTGCTCACGACCCAGCAGGGCATAGGACCCGGACAGGTTCAAGTCGACCACGTCCATTTTCGAGGTGCCGAGCATGTGGCTGGTCCAGGCGGTCATGCCGCTGCGGTCGGCATTCGGGAAGCCTGAGCCGCCGTAATAGACCTTGCCGTCGGTGTCGCTTTCACGGTGGGTATAGGCGGCCTTCAGGTGCCAGTCACCCGCCAGGCGGTGGTCGAGGGTAGCGAAGGTGGTTTCATCTTTCAGCGGCCAGGAACTCCAGTGGGCCGCGATGTTGGCGGAGCGGGGCAGCCTGGCTTTGCTGCCGTCGCTGTTCCAGTAGGGCAAGGTGCCCCACGCGGTGCCCTGCACATGCTTGTTCTGGTAATCGAAGCCCACCGCCAGCACCGTGTCGTCGGTCAGGTCGCCTTCGAGGATGCCGTAGCCGACTTCCCGTTGCAGCGCGTAGTTGTCGCGGTAGGACTGGGTGTCACGGTAGGCGAGCACCGTGCGGCCGCGCAGGCGCCCATCAAACGCCAGGGGGCCGCCAACGTCCAGGTAGCTGTAGTAATTGTCGTGGGAGCCGCCACTGACGCCTGTCTTGGCCTGCCACTGTGCGGTCGGACGTTTGCGCACCATATTGACCGTGGCCGAGGGGTCGCCGGCGCCGGTGGTCAGGCCGGTGGCGCCGCGGACCACTTCGACCCGGTCGTAGATAATGGTGTCGGCATCGGACTTCATGCGGCCGAAGGTGTTGAGCATGCCGTCAATCTGGAAGTTGGTGATGCCGTAGCCGCGCGAGGAATAGCCGACCCGGTCGGAGTCCAGGTGCTGCACCACCACGCCGGTGGTCTGGCGCATCACTTCGGTCAGGGTGTTGAGGTTGAAGTCGTCCATCTGCTGGCGGGTGATCACCGAGACCGACTGTGGGGTTTCCTTGATGGACAGGTTCAGCCGGGTGGCGGTGCCCATTGAGCCTGTGGTGTAGGCACCGGTGTGTTCGGTGTTGGCGCCAAGGCCTTCGGCGGTGATGCTGGTGCTGCCCAGTTCCAGGGCTTTGGCCGGCGCTTGGGATTCCTGGTCGGGGTCGTTTTCGGCCAGCAGGTCCGGGCTCAGCACCACGCTGAAGAGGCCCAGGGTCAAGGTCATGGAACGGGTAATAGGCGCGAACATCGCGGCGAACTCCTTGTCGTCTATGAAAAATGCCATTGGCTCAAAGACGAAAGGAGGCGGGGAACTTTAGCGCTAAACGAGAATAATTATTATCTTAACGTTGCCGCCAAATCGGGTTTCACCGCTTTGCGCGGATGAAACCCGGGCGATTCAAGCTACTTGACGACCACGTTGACGGCGTCTGGCTTGGGCTTGATCAGGCTGAAATCAATCAGCGGTTTTTGCTGGCGTGCATACGGGTCGCCAATCATCCGTGGCCGAGGCTTGAAGCTGTCACTGACCAGGCTCTTGCTGTGGTCCAGTTCGTCGAAGCTCAACCCGGCCATGTCGGCCCAGGTATGGATCAGCTGCGAGCTGGTGTAAGGGCGCTGCAAGTCACCGGCAAAACTCCAGTCATGGCTTTCACGCCACTTGGGTGATGCGTAGGCCATGAACGGAATGGTGTACATCGGTGCCGTCGGCTTGCCTTCGTTGCGGCCCAGGGTGTTGTGGCCGGCCGAATCGAACACGTCTTCGCCGTGGTCGGAAAGGTACAGCAGGAAACCGTTCGGATCGGTCTTGGCGTAGTCCTTGATCAGGCTCGACACCACGAAATCGTTGTAAAGCACCGCATTGTCGTAGCTGTTGTAGGTCGGCAACTGTGCGTCGCTGACCCCCTCAGGCACGCCCTGGCGGTCAGTGAACTTGTCGAAGGTCGGCGGGTAGCGGTACTGGTAGCTCATGTGGGTACCCAGCAGGTGCACCACGATGAATTTGCGTTCGGCGGTGTCGGACATGGCCTTGGCAAACGGCTCCAGCACGTCGCCGTCATACTGGCGCGCATTCTGGTTGCGGTTGTTGTTCAGGTACACCTGCTCGTCGGCCTGTTCGGAGAAGGTCGTGAGCATGGTGTTGCGCTTGGTCATGGTCTGCTGGTTGGTGATCCAGAAGGTCTTGTAGCCGGCCTGCTTCATCACGCTGACGATGGACGGGGTCTTGAGGTACAGGTCCGGGTTTTCTTCGTCAGCGAAGGTCAGCACCTGTTGCAGCGCCTCGATGGTGTACGGGCGCGGGGTAATGACGTTGTCGAACACCGCCAGTTGGTCCCGCAGCTTGTCCAGTTCCGGCGTGGTGTTGCGCGGGTAGCCATACAGGCTCATGCGCTGGCGGTTGGTGGACTCGCCGATCACCAGCACCAGGGTCGACGGCTGGCCGGCCATGCTGTCCTTGAGGTTGGTCAGGGGCGGGATCTTGCTGGCGCTGGTCAGCATGCCTTGCATGTTATCCAGTTGTTCGGTGTAGCGGCGGTAGGCGACGATCATCTGCCATGGCACTGCCGGCTCGATACGGGTTTCGAAGCGGTCGATGGCCAGTTCCATGGTCTCGCTCTTGGCGATCTGCTTGACCAGCGGGTAGCCGACGATGGCAATCACGATTGCGGCAGCCGCCAGCATGGCCTGGCCACGTGGCAGGTAAACCGGGCGTACGCGGGTCCACAGGAAAACGGCCATGGCGGTGTGGGCAATGAACGCCAGCACGATCCACCAGGCAAAGTATTGGGTGGCGTATTCGCCGGCTTCAGAGATGTTCGACTCGAACATGATGAAGATGACGCTTTGAGAGAATTCCTGCTGGTAGATGAAGAAATAACCCAGGCTGGCCATGGAACAGGCCCACAGCACCACGCCAATCAACCCCGCCACCAGGCGCGCGCGACGCGGGAACAACAGCATCGGCGCCAGCCACAGGGCGCTCATGAAGAATGCCTGGCGGAAACCACTGAAGCCGGAGGTGCCGGTCAGTTGGATCAGCAGTTGGGTAATGCCCGAGAAATACCAGAAGAACAGAAACATCCAGCCGAGGCCGGCCCAATCAAAACCTTTCGCAGACGTAGTGCTGCGTTTGAACATCGCCATCCAGCGCTCCAACCCGATAATTTCAGTGTCAACGCGCAGGGATGCACGCAAACAGAGGGCCTGCGCACGTAGCGCGGCCCTATTCGGCGGGAGTATCGGGAGGGGGATGTGAAAACTTCGTGAGTTATTCCTGAACGGTTCGTTCAGCCCACGTTCAGCAAAGTGCGGGCTGGGTGCCGGACGGCTGATTGAGCTGGCCCTGCAGGTGCGAGCGCAAACGCATGACTTCCTGCTGCAGTTGGTCGCGCTCGTTTTTCAACTGGCGCAATTCATCGCGGCGAATGGTGACGTAGAGGGTCTGTGGCGGACGGGTCATGTGTGCAGTGCTCATTGCTTACCTCGCAAATAGCCGGTCTATCGCGGTGCCAGAGCGCTTGAATCGAGGCTCTCGGCAACAGTCGGGGCAATTCTGAATTCTTTTTTTAATGAAGGGAACTTTTTTATTTTTGATGGTCGTTGTGACTTTTAACCCACTGAAGGCGAAAGGATGGCCACTTTTTGTCATGAAACTATGCCAATCCGCTCTGGACTAACCCTCATTAGCCTCATTGCGCTATAAACTGTGACACACATTTATTCGTAGTAAGGAGCATCAGCACATGCAACTGGGGATTATTGGACTAGGCCGCATGGGTGGCAACATTGCGCGGCGCCTGATGCTCAATGGGCATACCACCGTGGTTTACGACCGCAATGAAGCATTCGTAAAAGGTCTGGCAGGCGAGGGCGCCACGGGCGTTGCTGACCTGGCAGGCCTGGTGGCCGGGCTGCAAAAGCCCCGGGCGATCTGGGTGATGCTGCCGGCAGGCGACCCGACCGAGAACACCATTGAAGAACTGAGCCAACTGCTTGAAGACGGTGATGTGATCATCGACGGCGGCAACACCTTCTATAAGGATGACATCCGTCGGGCCAAGGCCCTGTCGGAAAAAGGCCTGCACTATGTCGACGTCGGCACCTCCGGCGGCGTCTGGGGCCTGGAGCGCGGCTACTGCATGATGATCGGCGGCGACGCCGAGACCGTTAAGCTGCTGGACCCGATCTTCGAAAGCCTGGCACCGGGCCTGGGCACCATCCCGCGTACCAAGGACCGTTCCGCCGCAGCGGACAGCCGTGCCGAGCGCGGCTATATCCACGCAGGGCCTGCCGGTTCCGGGCACTTCGTCAAGATGATCCACAACGGCATCGAGTACGGGATGATGCAGGCCTTCGCCGAAGGTTTCGACATCCTCAAGACCAAGAATTCGGAGAACCTGCCGCAAGACCAGCGCTTCGACCTGAATGTTGCCGATATCGCCGAAGTCTGGCGCCGCGGCAGCGTGGTGTCGTCCTGGCTGCTGGACCTGACCGCCGACGCCCTGGCCACCGATCCGAAGCTCGACGGGTATTCCGGCTCGGTCGCCGACAGTGGCGAAGGCCGCTGGACCATCGAGGCCGCCATGGAACAATCGGTACCGGTTCCGGTGCTGTCGAACTCGCTGTTCGCACGCTTCCGCTCCCGCCAGCAAAGTACCTACGGTGACAAAATGCTTTCTGCCATGCGCTTCGGCTTTGGCGGCCATGTGGAGACTCCCAAAAAATGACCGCCAACGGCAAGAAACCCAAGGCCGAACCCGCTCCGCCCACCACACTGTTTCTGTTTGGTGCCCACGGTGACCTGGTCAAGCGCCTGCTCATGCCGGCGCTGTACAACCTCAGCCGCGACGGGCTGCTGGGCGATGGCTTGCGCATTGTCGGCGTTGATCACAACGCCATCAGCGACGCCGATTTCGCCAAGAAGCTCGAGGACTTCATTCGCACCGAGGCCGCCAGCAAGGTCAAGGGCAATGCCGAGAACGCCCTGGACCCGGCATTGTGGGAACAGTTGGCCAAAGGCATCAGCTACGTCGAGGGTGATTTCCTCGATGACGGCACCTACGCCGATATCGGCAAGAAGATTGCCGACAGCGGTACTGGCAACGCGGTGTTTTACCTCGCCACTGCGCCGCGTTTCTTCGCCGAAGTGGTGCAGCGCCTCGGCGCGGCCGGCTTGCTGGAAGAAACCCCGGAGGCGTTCCGTCGGGTGGTGATCGAAAAGCCGTTCGGCTCCGACCTCGCCACCGCCGAAGCGCTGAACGCCTGCCTGCTCAAGGTGATGAGCGAAAAGCAGATCTACCGCATCGACCATTACCTGGGCAAGGAAACCGTCCAGAACATCCTCATCAGCCGTTTTTCCAATGTGCTGTTCGAGGCGTTCTGGAACAACCACTACATTGACCACGTACAAATCACCGCCGCCGAAACCGTCGGCGTGGAAACCCGTGGCAGTTTCTTCGAACACACCGGCACCCTGCGGGACATGGTGCCCAATCACCTGTTCCAGTTGCTGGCGATGGTCGCCATGGAACCGCCGGCTGCCTTTGGTGCCGACGCAGTGCGGGGCGAGAAGGCCAAGGTGATCGGGGCCATCCGGCCCTGGTCGCTGGAAGACGCACGGGCCAACTCGGTGCGTGGCCAGTACACCTCGGGTGAAGTCGGCGGCAAGCAGTTGCCGGGTTACCGCGAAGAGGCCAATGTTGCGCCCGACAGCAGCACCGAGACCTTCGTTGCCCTCAAGGTGTTGATCGACAACTGGCGTTGGGTGGGTGTGCCGTTTTACCTGCGCACCGGCAAGCGCATGAGCATCCGCGACACCGAGATCATCATCTGCTTCAAGCCGGCGCCTTACGCGCAGTTCCGTGATACCGAGGTCGATGAACTCAAGCCGACGTACCTGAAGATCCAGATCCAGCCGAATGAAGGCATGTGGTTCGACCTGCTGGCGAAAAAGCCCGGGCCGACCCTGGACATGGCCAACGTGGAGCTGGGGTTTGCCTACAAGGACTTCTTCGAGATGCAGCCGTCGACAGGTTACGAAACCCTGATCTACGACTGCATGACCGGCGACCAGACCTTGTTCCAGCGCGCCGACAACATCGAGAACGGCTGGCGTGCGGTGCAGCCTTTTCTCGATGCGTGGAAGCAGGATGACGGCATCCAGGCCTACAAGGCGGGTGAGGACGGCCCGGCGGCGGCTGATGCGTTGCTGGCCCGCGATGGCCGTACCTGGCACAGCCTCGGATGAGTGACTTGCCGAGTCAACCCATCCGTTTTGTGTTGAGTGATATGGATGGCACGTTGCTGCATCCGGATCACAGCCTCAGCCAGCGCACCATTGATACGGTTCGCGCCTTGCGCGCGGCCGGGGTGTTTTTCAGCCTGGCCAGCGGGCGACCTCCCAAGGCCATGCGTCAGCAGGTCGAAGCACTGGGCATCGATGTGCCGATTGCCGGCTTCAACGGCGGCACGCTGGTCAATCCCGACGGCAGTATTCTGGTGGCGCATCACTTACCGGCAGAAGCGGCGCTGGTGGCGTTGGCCTTGTTTACGCCGCAGCCGGACGTTGAAGTCTGGCTGTTTGCCGACGGTGACTGGCTGCGTCGCGATCCCGGCGGACCGATGGCGGTTCGCGAGGAGCACGGCTTGGGCTATGGGGCGATTGTGGTGGAGAGCTTCGAGCCGTATCTGGATCGGGTCGACAAGATTGTTGCGGCCAGTACCAATACCCAGCTGCTGATCGAGCTTGAGGCGCAGTTGCAGCCCAGGGTCGAGGGATTGGCCCAGGTGTCGCGTTCGCAGCCGGTGTTCCTGGATGTCACCGCCATGAAGGCCAACAAGGGTGAAGCATTGAGAACCCTTGCGGCGCACCTCGGTGTGCCACTGCAACAGACTGCAGCCATCGGTGATGGCGGCAATGACCCGGCGATGTTTCATGTGGCGGGGTTGTCGATTGCCATGGGCCAGGCAGAAGAGGTGGTCAAGCGCCAGGCCAGTGTCGTGACCGGCAGCAATGTCGATGACGGTGCGGCGGAAGCCATCGAGCGGTTTATTCTCTCGGCCTATTGATCGGTAACCACACTAATAAGTAGTCAGCTATGCAAAGTTGCAACTTGCATGGCTGACTGTCCACTTGAGTTAGTGCGGGTCAATATATTGCGCAGCCGGGCGGCACACTTTCGGGTGCCGTCTCACGCACGCTTCAGTTACTTGGGCATTGCCCAGGATTGCAACTGGTAGCCATCTTTGTCGAGTTCGGCACGGGCCTGCAACAGCAAGTTCTCAAGCTGTGCCGGGTCGGTATAAGTGCTGGAAGACAGCTGCTTGCTACCGATACGGGTATTGGTGCGGTCGATGACGCTCAGGCTCAGGGCGCCGTTGCCATCGTGCCAGGCCACACATTGAAAGGGCTGGAAGGCACGGTCTGCGATCAAAAGAGCTTCGTTGATGCGGAGCGGGGCGTTCATGGGGTCTTCTCTCTAAATGCCCATTCAAGTGGAAGCCGTTGGTTGGGCGTGCCTAACGACTGGTTACTTGTACTGATGCACGATCACCGGGTGCGGGTCACATGTTAGAAGAAGATTTTTTAACTTTCCCTGATTAAAGTCATGTAAGGGGCTATTTTGAAAGCCTCATGAAAGTTATGCCGCGGCAATTGACCGCACCCGACTGACATAAAAGACCCGGTTCGTTCGCGACTTATAGCGAATCGGTACAAAGGGTGCGTCAAGATCTTGCTAGGGTTACCAGCAGACTTTGCAAATAGTTGTTTTTAAATAACTTTAACGATTTTGACGCCAAGGAATAGTCATGATTGTTACACCTGCCCCGCGCCGCCTGCTTGTGGTCGATCCCTGTGATGACTGCCACCGGCTATTGCCCGGTTTGCGCGCAGCGGGGTGGGACGTGGACAGCTGCGCCCTCGAGTCGGTGGGTGAGCGCTCCTGTGACGTGGGTTTGTTGCGCCTGCAGCCGTTTCACCTGGAGCGACCCGAAGCGGTCAAGGAACTGATCAGCCGCAGCGGCACCGAGTGGATTGCGGTGCTTAACCAGGAAGTGCTGCGCCTGCAGAATGTCGGCGATTTTGTCTGTGAGTGGTTCTTCGACTTCCATACCTTGCCGTTTGATGTGTCACGGGTGCAGGTCACCCTGGGCCGCGCCTTCGGCATGGCGCGCCTGCGGGGCAAGGGCAACAACGCGCCTGCGGGCCAGCCGGAACACGAGTTGCTGGGGGACAGCCGTCCCATCCGGGAATTGCGCAAGCTGCTCGCCAAGCTGGCGCCCACTGAATCCCCGGTGTTGATCCGTGGCGACAGCGGCACCGGCAAGGAATTGGTCGCGCGTACCTTGCATCGCCAATCCCAGCGCCATGCCAAGCCGTTTGTGGCGATCAATTGCGGGGCGATTCCCGAACACCTGATCCAGTCCGAACTGTTTGGCCATGAGAAGGGCGCCTTCACCGGCGCCCATCAGCGCAAGGTGGGGCGGATCGAGGCGGCGCACGGCGGCACCTTGTTTCTCGATGAGATCGGCGACTTGCCCATGGAGCTGCAAGCCAACCTGCTGCGTTTTCTCCAGGAAAAACAGATCGAGCGAGTCGGCGGCAGCCAGCCGATTGCGGTGGATGTACGCGTGTTGGCGGCTACCCACGTCGACCTGGAAGCCGCGGTCGCAAAGGGCACTTTTCGCGAAGACTTGTATTACCGGCTCAACGTCCTGCAAGTGGTCACCGCGCCGTTGCGAGAGCGCCACGGTGACGTGGCGATGCTGGCCAACCATTTTTCACACTTCTACAGCCAGGAAACCGGCCGCCGTCCCCGCAGCTTCAGTGAAGACGCACTGGTGGCCATGGGCGAGCACGGTTGGCCGGGCAATGTGCGCGAGTTGGCCAACCGCGTGCGGCGGGGCCTGGTACTGGCGGAAGGGCGGCAAATCGAAGCCGTTGATCTGGGACTGCAAAGCCAGCAGGCAATCGCGCTGCCGATGGCTACACTGGAAGATTACAAGCACCGTGCCGAACGCCAGGCGCTGTGCGATGTGCTCAACCGACACAGCGACAACCTGAGTGTCGCGGCCCGTGTGCTGGGGGTTTCCCGGCCGACGTTCTACCGGTTGCTGCACAAACACCAGATCCGCTAGGGCGGGTAAACCGAAAAGCCCCGCAACGACCCTTATCGTTGCGGGGCTTTTCCCGTTGTCATGCCTTAAAAGTAATACGGGAACTTCAGGCTGAAGCTGAACGACGGCGCATCCGGTGTGATCCCGATGGCCAGGTTCGGCACGATGGTCAGGTTGTCGGTCGCCGCAATCGTCATGCCCACGTTGAAGTAACCCGCGTTGGCGTCGCTGGAAACCACCGACTGCCAGTCGCCGCCATCCGGCTTGAGCTTGCTCTTGCGTTGCACCAGGTCGGACACCGAGAACGACATACTCATCTTCTCGTTCAGCGCAAACGCCACGCCAGCGCCGATCTGGAAGCTGTCGCCCAACTGTACTTTCCCCGGGGTCTTCTGGCCGACCTGGGAGCTGATATCGCTGAACGAGTCTTCGAAGTTGTGGGTGTACGACAGCGAGCCGAACAATACCGCCGGGTCAAAGGTCTTGACCAGCGAGATACCCGGCGTGATCGACCACACACCGTTGCCGGTGGGCAGGCTTTCCGGCACGAAGAGGTTGGTGTTGCTGGATGACTGGACCAGCTTGATCCCAAACGGATCTTCGCCGGTGGGTGCCTTGACCCGCACCGACACCACGGCATCCGGCAGGTTGACGCTCTCGTCGAGGAATTTGTAGGCAATCCCGAAGTTGACGTCGCCGATAGTCGGGTCACGCGTGACCGATTGTTCCGAGGTCGCGGTGCCGCTGCCACCGTTGGCACCACCGGACTGATAGGTCGACTCGCGGTACACCACCGGCACGTTTATATCGAACTGCCAGCGGTTGTCGAGGTTGTAGCGGCCCGTGAGGTCGACGGTCCAGTTATCCGACTTGATCCGGTCCAGGTTGATGTTGCCGAGAAAGATCGAGTCCAGCGCCAGGAAGCCGTTGAGGGTCAACTGGCGGGCATCGTAGCGGGAATAGGTGACGCCGGTTTCAAAGCTGAACTTGCCGTTGCCAAAGAACCCGCTGGCCTCGTTATACAAGTTGCTCACGCTCTGCGCCGGGGCCGAATCATCCTTGAGGGACTGGCCGTAGGACGCGCCACCGGCTGCACCGCCCGAGGCCGCAGCCGCGCCGACTCCCGGCGTGTTGTCGGCCACCGTGGTGCCGCCTTTCTGGAAGTCTGCCGGGGATTTGGCCAGGCGTTTGGGCGGCGGCGCCACCGGTTGTTCTTCCACCTGGCGTACCCGTTGCTCCAGCACCGCCAGTGCTTTTTGCTGCACTTCGTAGCGTTGCTTGAGCTCCAGCAATTCCTTTTTCAATGTGTCTATGTCGGTGTCCGGCGCGGCATACAACATGGATGCGGGCAGGAGCGTGCTTAAACAAATTACGGCACGTAACGATAGCGATCGATGCATGGAATAAGCCGTCCCTTTCTAATGCGCAAGTGTCGAGGCACAGCGTAGTTCAATAACCGTTAGGGCGTAGGCCCCTGAGCTGATTCAGGTTGAGGTTCTGCCCCAAATTGTTCAAACCGTTGTTGCCCAGCACCACATTGAGTTGGGTCATGTTGCTGACGAAGTTGCTGTTACCCTGCAAAACCGTGCCTTGCAGGACATTCCCGGCGCCGATCTGCTGCAACGAATTGCCCTGATTGTTGTTGGCCAGGATCGCCATTTGCAGCCCGCCATTGGCGGCCGACACCGTGACCTGGCCGGCACCCGTGCTGCCGGTGACCGACTGGCCAGCCACCAGGGCTTGTCCGGACTGGACGACATTGGCCGGCGACAAGCCATTCTGGTTCACATTGATATTCACGTTATTGCTGGCGGTGTTGCCATCGCCGGCGGCGCGCACGCTTTGGGTCACGCCCTGGCCACTGCCCAGGCCGGCACCACCGACCACCGTGCCGGTGCCATTCGGCTGGTTGGGCGAGACTTTGGTGGGGCTGTCGGTTACCTGCACATAAAACTGCGGGGTGACGGTCGACGCGTTGACGTTCATGCTGGCCGAGCCGGTCACGCTGTCGCCGGCGGCATTGGTCCAGGTACTGCTCATCACGATGCCAAAACTGATGATCCGCCCCGGCATCACGTAGCGACCACGCAGGTCAGCCAGTTCCGAGTCCTTTATTTCAATCGGCTTGAACACCGATGACGCATAAGCGGGCATTGAGGCTGCCAGGCACATGACCGTCAGCCAACGGTAAGTGTTCATCGTTTGCTCCTGGAGCGTCCTGCCCCTTATTGCGCTTCTAGAAGAAGTCGCTCTGGATAAAACCGAAGTCCATCAATTCACTGTCCCGCACCGGACTGAACTCATTGATTCTGTTTTTCGCCGTCAGTGGGGTGGGCGGGTCGAGCAGCACGTTGGTCTTGTCATAACCTTCGCCCAATACCGCGAAGACGATGCCATTCCAGCCTTTGACGAAGTCGTCGCGGGCATAGCGTTTATGGCCCAGTACCGGGTCGCCGATGTACACCCAGTCCTTGTCGGCGCGCTGCATCACCACGAAGTGCTTGTAGCCGCGAATCTCCAGCAACACCACCACCGGGATCTTCACCGTGAGCAGGGTGTCTGCATTGATCCGGTAACCCCGGGCGCGCATCCCGATGCTTTCCAGGTAGCGCTTCATGTCCAACATCGAAAAGCCCTGGGTACGCACCAGGTCCTGATCGGCGTTGACCAGCATGCCCTTGATGATGTGGTCTTCATCCACATCCATCCAGTAGGCCTGGCGCAGGATGGTGGCCAGGGCGGCGGCACCGCAGCTGAAATCGGTTTTCTGTTCCACCAGGTTGGCGAACTTGCGTTCACGGATGCTCTCGACCTTCTTGAAGATCACGCCACCGCCGGGCATGGCAGCAATCGCCATTTGCCCCGCCCAAGTCGGGCCGGTGAGCAATAACAGGAGGGTGAGGGCGATGATCCGCATGATCGAATGGCCTGGAGGACACTGGAATAAAAAGGGGCCTTGTCGCCAAGGCCCCGTTGCATCAGAAACGTACGCCGGAGGAAATCACAGTGGTGTTGCCCTGCTGATTGCCCACGCCTGCAGCAATGTTGGCGCCCAGGTTGCCCGAAGAGCCATTAAGCGAGTTGTTGGCGCTGGCGTTGTTCACGACAGGCAGGTAAGTGTGGCTGCCCCATGGGCCAGACTGAGTGGCCACGGTATTGAGGAAGGTGTTGTCGACGCTGGTTTGAGTGGTGTTGCTCGAAGCAGCGGCGGCGGCACCACTGGCAGAAGCAATTGCCAGTTGGTTTTTCTGTTGGTTGAAGTTACCCGCGGCAACGCTCACACCCAGGTTGCCGGAGCTGCCGTTGGCCGAGTTGTTGAGCGAAGCGTTGTTGTGGGTAGCCACTTGCACCGAGACGTTGTTGCGGTTGTCTTGGGTAATGGTAGCTTGGGCAAACACGGCATCTGCATCACCGGCCGCAATGGCGGTCTGGTTGTCTTGTTGGTTGCCATCACCGGCTGCGATGTTGGCCTGGGCGTTGCCGCTGCTGCCGTTCAACGAGTTGTTGGCCGACGCGTTGTTCTGGGTGCCCAGGTTGAGCACGCCATTGTGGTTGCTCGATTGCGCATCGGAAACGGCGGCTACTGCAGCGGTAGGCTGATGAGTAGGTGGGTTGGCATGTGCGGCGGCAGCCATGATTGCAGCGAGAGCGAAGGCCAGTGGTTTAAGAGCCATTGTAGTTTTCATGGTATTTCCCCTTGCTTCTAATTAGTTGGTTAAGTGTTGGTACGGTCCAGCTTCGAGCTCCAATGAATCATTGGATTTGCACATTCAGGGCGTTAGCCATGCGGTTCCCCACCCCGGCACTCTGATTCACCTGTACCACTCCACGGCTGCCGGTGAAGGCCTGGTCGCTTGTGACGACCTGGCGGCTGCCAGTGGTAGAGGTGAACCCTGAGTTTGGTGACAGCGCCACGTTCTGTTGCGACATGACGCTGTCGTCGATGCTTTGCGGGCCAGCATTCACGCTGATCCGCACCGCATTGATCATCTGGTTGCTGGCCCCGGCCGACTGGTTGACGCCCAGTACACCGCTGCCATTGCTGAAAGAGCTGCCCTGGATCGCCACCCTGGCGTTTTGGGAGCGATCGGCCGGTGCGCCGCCGATGGTCTGGCTGAGGGCACCGCCCGCCTGGGAGTTGCTGCCCGCAGAAATCGCGCGGCTGTTGAGCTGTTGTTGCTGATTGCCGGCCGCCTGGTTGATCGAGACGATGCCGTTGTATTGCTTGCCGGAGTTGTCGATCACTGCGCTGTTGTCAGCCATGGCTGCCGAGCAGCCCAGGATCGCCAGGAACAACCAGGAATGGTTCATCTCACTGGCCTCCCATCAGGCTGCCGATATTGTTCAAAGGCGCCATGCCGCGGGAGATTGAGCCGTTGATCTGCCCCGAGAGGCTGGAGCCGCCACCATGGCCGGCCGCTGCGCCGCCACCAAGGCCTACGCCACCCCCGTTGTTGGTCAAGCCGGGAAGGTTGCCGCCAGGCAGGATGGCGCGAGTGATGCTGGAGCCGCTGCTGATGTTGGCGTAGTCGTTGTCGCTCAGCTCGCTGGTGGCCCGCAGGATCTGTGGAGAAGAATTGGCATTGACGGTGACCGGGTTGGGGTCGACGCCAGCGGTGCGGCCAGCCATGTGGCCCTGGACGGTGCGCTGAATCACGATCACACCGTCGCCTGCCGCGAGCACCGGGAGGCTCACGCTGGTACTCAGTACACAGCTGATCAGCAGAAGGCTCAATGAGCCTGGATTAAGTGTCTTCACGACGGCATTCCTTATTCTTGGCGCTGACCCTAAACAGCGCTGTCAGGAAGAGAGCAGGAGCTGTGCCGCTTTTGAATTTGGGATGACATTCATGGGGTTATGAGCGCGGGGGATAGAATGCACAGTGGATGTGTTTCAACTGTGAGACAGCGGGCCTTTGTCCAGCCCGCCTGGCAGGTGTCTCAGGGATGAAACACTGCGCGCCGTAAACCCGGCACTCCGCAGCCGGCTGTCAGCTCAGCCGGTGCAAGTGTTTCAAAAATGGACGATTTGACGCAGGCAGCATCCGGGAGGAGGGCGCAGGCCCATGACCCTGGCTCAGCTCTTTGGGGTTTTACGCGGAATGGAATTGAGTACAGGGTTGCCGTCCTGGTTCTGGGTCAGGTAGACCGGCAGGACCTTGGGCAGGGAGGGGACGAGGTTGGACACCTCGTTGATGTTGTAGATGCCACCAATGCGGATCGCGCCGGTGCCGGCGTCGGCCAGCATCACGGGTTTGCTCAGGTAGCGATTGATCAGCGGCAACGCGTCGGCCAGGGCCAGGTTGTCGAGGATCAGCTTGCCTTCACGCCAGGCCAGGGCCGTGTCGCCCGGGGCAATTGGCTGGGCCTGGGGGCTGGCATCGCCACGGTTGTAGCTGGCCTGCATCCCGGGTGACAGGCGCAGGCCGCTGTGGGCGTCGTCGCTGCTCACCAGCACCGAGCCTTGCAGCAGCATGACCCGCACATGGTCTTCGTATTTCCAGACATTGAACTGAGTGCCGGTCACTCGAACCTGGCCGTCCCCGGCGTGGACGATAAACGGATGTTGCGCGTCATGGCTGACCTTGAAAAACGCCTCGCCTTTTTTCAGGGTAACCCGGCGCTGATCCTTGAAATTGCTGTAGACCAGTTCGGTGCCCAGGTTCAGTTCAACCTGGCTGCCGTCGTCAAGGGTGACCTGGCGCAAGCTGTTTTCAGCTTCGTAATGGTTGTACGAGCTGGGCAGCCAGCCCGCTTCCCAGCCGGTAAAGGCCGCCAGTGGCAAGGCCACCAGGCATATCGCCGCCGCTACCGCGTAGTTCCTCAAACGGCTGCGAGGTTGTCGTCGCGCCACGACGGGGGCCGGCTCGCTGCGGGGCAAGTGATCGGCAACGTCCCAGATTTCCAGCATCGCGGCGTATTCGAAGGCATGCAGTGGATGCGCATCGTGCCACTGCTCGAAGGCCTGACGCTCCGCCGTCGTGCAATCGCCAGCGTGCAGACGCATGCACCAGTGCGCAGCGGCATCGGTGATGGCGTCGTATTCGGCTTCTGATAGGGACTTATCTGTCATTAACTCATCCTGATTTCCGACATTCTAACCTCCACAGCAGGACGGCGAGAACAGCCATCATGGCGAATGCACATCAATTGGAACTAATTCTCGTCTGCAGGGCCCTAAAAAATTCAGGACAGGTAACACTCATTCCCTAATGGAGCACGAAAATGCTTAAGAAAACCTTAGCCGCCGTTGTCGCAACCACCGCCTTGCTCAGTGCTGGAGCCGCCCTGGCGGACAAACCGGGCGCAGGCTGGATCACCATTGAGAAAGCCATCGAGACCGCCAAGGGCAAGGCCGGCTACGTCGAGATCTACAAGATCGAAGCCGATAACGATGGCTACTGGGAAGGTGAGGGGCGCAAGGCCGATGGCGTGGTCTATGAGTTCCGCATCGACGGTGAGTCGGGCAATGTGTTGCGCGATCAGAAAGACTGAATGAACTGACAGGTGCGGGCGTTCGGCCCGCACCCTGTCTGTTACGGTGTGGCTTCGGCAATCGAAGGCACGGGGTCCAGCTGGCGCCCCAGGGTTGTGATCAATAAGGTCAGTGAGTCGGCGTTATCCATCTGTGTGTTGAACCGCCGCGTCAGGTTGGTTTTGAAAATTCCCCGCGCATTGCTCAAGTCCACGCCTCCGGTCGTGGCAAGAATCTGCTGCCTGATGTAGTCATCTTCCGGGTCGGTTCCCAGATCAGACCCGGTAGCCCCCCACGCGTCCGTTGATTTGAACAATTGCCCAACAGGCGTGTTGATCGAGTACGCATTCTCCTGCACGTTGCGCAGCCAGTCCTGAAGATCGCGACCGGCCTGGGTCTGTACCTCGATCAGGTCGTAAAAGGGCGATGTGGAGTTGAGGTAGGCGACGTCGGCGGTATTGCTCACGATATGAGTCAACTCATGAATCAAGGTGGTCGCGCGGGCATGGGCTCTTTGGTCGAAGTGATTGATCAGGCGCCCTTCGAAATCGGCCGTAGGGGGGTTGAAGAAGTTTTCAGTGAGGTAGATGCGTCGATCCGGGTCGCCGTCGATGGTAAACGCCCAGTGCCGTTCGGGTTCGGCAATATGCGCACCGGAGACGAAACGCCGGGAATTGAGCGAGTAGAGTGTCGGCTCCAGCGCCTCATCGAGGAGGGCGGTCACCGTGTCCATGAGTTTTTGCGCGAGGGTTGGCGGAAATTTGGCCGGGCCGGTGTCGGCGTCTATCGGGATGCCGAAGAAGCGGTTGATAAAGCGATGCACCCGGGTCACGGGCGGATACTGGTGGTCGAGCAGCTTCAGGTTCTGCTGGCAGTTGTGCAGGTAGAAGGTTGCCAGGTCCAGTGCCTCGACGATCGCCTGGGCCCTGGAGGGCGACACACGCCGAATCTCGGCCAGGCCGCGGGCCTCGACGTTCATCACCTGGTCCACGGCTGTCCGCACCTCACGGCGCTCCATCATTGCACTCCACCCGGGGCCGTGGCGGCGAACCGATGCTCTTGGGTCCAGGGTCCATTTGCGGTTGGCATCCAGGCGCACAAACGGTCCTTTGGACCGTGCACTGAAAAGCCGCCAATGGCCTTCGACCTGCCTGGCGCGGTAGACCTTGCCTGCGCACGGCAGGTAATGCCGGTTGTCCGTCGCTGTGTAGACGCCCGTGTTGCCTGCCGTCAGGCCCTCCAGGCTGATGTCGCAGGCTTCGTACGCTTGCAGCCGGGTTCGGGCCCGGGCGGTGACGTCGATGTCGTGCCAGGCACTGGCCGTTTGCGTCGGCGCGGGTTGCGCGGGGGCGGTGCCTGGTGTCGAGGGTTCATCCATCAATGCGCGGATCGAGGCCATTTGCGCGACACCGCCGATGAAGGTTTGCAGCGCCTCGCGCCAGCGGTGTTGCTGCAAGTCTTCGGCAGAGGCTTGGAACAGTTTGTAACTTTGCCAGATCACCAGCGGCACCATCAGCTTGCCCGGCAGCAACGCCTGCGCGTGCTGCAGTCCGCTGCTGAACAAGGCTTTGAGGGTGTCCCAGGCTGACCGGCCGTTGGCCTGGGATTGCTGTTCAAACAGGTTCGAGATCAATCCGATGTTGTCGCGGTACAACTGCTTGAGCGCGTGGCCCTTGATCGGATTGGCCCCCAGGGTGATTTCCGAGGTTCCCCCGACCGTGCTGGCCCAGAGGTGTCTATACGTGGCTTGCTCAGCCTCTGGCAGGCGACCGATCACCCAGTCCTGCAAGGGGCCGGGCAGGTTGAGCCGGCGAATCAAATCCGCCTCGTTGTCGAACTCCTGGAACGCCTGTTGCGGCCCATAGGGCGCATACATCACCAGCGGAGTGCTTTCGACGGCACTGATCAAGTAGACCCCAAGGGCCTTGATGGACCGGGCCCCCGCCGTGGCGATCAACTCCAGCGGACGCACTGTCGAGGTCGCGCCCTCGACCGCTGCGCGGGCGAGCGCGTCCGGCATGTCGAGGACCTGTTCGACCAGGCTCAGGCCCGCGGGTGATAACAGTTCCTGCAGCCTCAGCGCGTGGGCATTTTGCAACAGTTGCCAGGGCAGTTGCCGAATAAACCGGCGCTCCCGCACGTCTGCGCCCGGCTTGCCCGGGGTGAGTTTTTCGACCAGGCAAGCCTGGTGGTCCTGCTTGAGGGGCAGGCGCGCGAGGATCTGGCGCACCACAGCAGGTGTCAGGCCGGCGGCTGTGGACTCGACATCGAATGCAGCAGCTTGCTGGCTGACGTGATTGAGGGCGTAGTCCACCAGGTTCTGCCGCTGGCCGGCCAATACCAGCTTGGGCAGGATGTAGACGTCTTGCGGGCGCACGTCATAGGGCTGCAACAAGTCGATGAGCTTGCTGCCGAGATACGCTGGCAGCGGCAGGAAATCGTCAAGGTAGTCCTTGTCGTCCGTGAGGCTGTGGCGGTATTGCTCAAGGATTTCGACATGGCGACGCTGTTGGCTGACAGACGCCATCCCCAGCCAGGCGGGCAGTGATTGTTGTGCCATGAAGGTCTGGGCGATTTGTGAAGCATGGCTCAGGTCGTTGGCCGGCAAGGCCTTTTCCAGCCCCCCGAGACGCTTCAGCAAGGCGTCCCCTGAGAGCGTCAGGGTGAGGCAGTGAGCCCGTTGTGCCCGGTAATGATCAATCCAGGACTGCTGGCAGTGCTGTGCGACCGCGCCGTTGATCAGCATGAACTGACCGAGTGCGCAGGCCTGGTGCGGTTTGAGATAGCGCGGGTCGAGATTGGCCAGTAGCTGCCTGCGAAGGTCCGGGGCGGCCAGTCGTCGTTGCAGTTCTGTCTGCAACTGGCTGACATTGGCGAAACTCTCCAGGCCGCGCGCCGGCGTCCACAGCACGGCCCGGCCTGAGTGGGACGGGGCCAGGCCACCGCGTTCGGTGAGCATCAAGCAATGCGCCAGGGGCACCCGTTGCGTCAGGCCCTCGGGTTCGACGGTCAACGCATAGGCATCCGGGATGAATCCACCCAGGCCCTGGCGCCGGCGGCGATCAGGGTGTTGAAGATCAAACACCGTCTGCACGATCGCCTCATCACGCGCGTCCAGGCTCTTGTTGAGGCGCCTGAGCCTGGCTTCGCCCTGGATCGCCACCGCCATCGCATGGGCCATCGGCGCCTTGAGCTGTTCCAGGTATTCGCGGGGAATATCGGCAATGTTGGAGTGATGAAACTTGACCAGTGCGGCATCGAGCGCCGCGTTGGCTTGCGCTATGTCCAGGCCGCCCAGCGGTGTGACAGCCCCATCGCCCTGGCTGGCGTAAAGGCCATAGTGCGGCGTTTGCGGAATCGGCCCGCGCTTGTGTATCAGGCGCGCAAGAAAGTAACTGCGCAGGCTCTGGCTTTCCAGGGGCGCAGTGGCGGGTGTCGCGCTTGCGCTGGCGGCGTAGCGATTGACGTAGATCTTGCCGGGATCGTGGCCAGCCAAGCCGCGGCGGTTGAACTCGGCGGTGAGCGCCTGATTGACGGTGTTGGCCAATGTGGGTTGCGCTCGCACCTGGGTTGCCAGCGTGTCCTGGATATCGGTCATCTGCTTTTGCAGCAGGGCGGCACGTTCGGCGGCCAGCGACACCGGGCGAGTCGGGTCGGCCAGTACCGAATGAGGCGTCCAGCGTCCCGCGGTATCCAGGCCCGGGAGGTGGCTGTCGATCATGTACCGCACATCCAGCGCGTAGTCGAGCAAGGCAGAGGGGTCAATGCCGGCGCGGGTGCGTCGGTACAGGTCGAGTGCGTAGCGTAGGTTCTGTTGCTGCTTGCCGATGATGGTTTCGAGCACCTGCTCAAACAGATTGCCGGCGATGGGAGTACCGGAAAACTGCGGCGTCTTGAACCCTACAAACAGCGCCCGCTCCTCCAGGGACATCAGGTTGTAGAGGTCGTCTTCATAGCCTGGCGCCTTGACCATGGCCTTGAGGGTGTCCATCAGATCGTCGTAGGTCCCGAGCACCTGCAGGCCCTTCTCGGGGGTGTAGAGAAAGGTCTGCGAATTGCCGATCATCAAGGTGCTGGCCAGCTCGACGGCGTTGCTCGGCTGCTCCCAGATCTGTACGTTCTCGACGCGCAGCGTCTGGCTGTTCGGGGGGGCCTCGTTACCCCGGGAAGAGTACAGCGCTGCCAATGCCCGGCTTTGCTCCGGACTGATGATGGATTGCTGGCGCTTGAACAGCAGATCCAGTTGCGCATTGGCGGCCATGGCCCGGGCGAACCAGGCCCGACGCGACACGCCCGGTGCGATCTCGCTGTTCCAGAACGTCTCCAGTGCACTGTGCAGGAACGGGATCAGTTGGCCGGCTGCTTGTTTGATCGCGGTTTCCCAACGCTGCGTGTCGCGGGCCTTGGCGTCGGCAGGCCGCTTGGGGTGGAAAAACTCCCGGGTTTGCCCGGCGGGCCAGGCTTGTTCACGGTAGTACAACAGCACCGCGTCATTGAGTTGCAGCGAGTCGAGCCAGCGAGGCACCGTGTACCCAACGGGCTGTATGGCGAAAAAACTCACGTGGGCTTCGCCGGGGCTGAGCCCGGGGAACAGTGGGCGGCAGACGCTTTCGAGCAGTTTTGAAAGCAGGGCGCCGAGGGCGGGCAACTGTTTCAACGCCGCCAGCAGCGCCTGGCGATTATTCTCCTGATAGCGCCTGAGGGTTTTTTCCTGTTCACCCAATACGTCGCCGAGCATGGCCTCCGGTGTCAGCACCAGTCGGTTGTCGAGTAGCGGCGATGGTTGTTGCTGCAAGGGCAGGAAGTACAGCAGTTGCGTGGCGCTGTCCGGGGTTTTCAAGCGCTCGGTCAGTGCTGTCAGCAAGTGGGCGGGGCTGTCGAATTTTTCCAGGCCGCCGTACGGGGTGTAGAGCCAGGCATGTGGGTAGGCGCTGGTTGAACTCATCATGAAGCTGCCGGCCAGTTCGACGGCATTGGCAGTGCTTTTATTCAACCAGATGCGCTGCGCGATCATTGGCGGCGACTGTTGGCGACGGCCTGCATCGCTGGCAAAAAACACCTTGCCGAGAAACTCGATGTCCCTGCTGTCGATGTTCAGCTGGCGCTCACGGTCCAGCGCCCTCCAGCCCACGCGCATGGCTTCGGGGAAAAAATACGGGAGAGGGGTGTGGCTCATCATCCTGATCCTTGAAGAGTTGCGTGCCTGCAACCTATCCAGGCCTGGCGCCACGAGGGGCTAGATATGTCTGGCGCTCCCTGTCGACAGCCATGGGGCAAACCCTGTCTAATCGACGGACCGATTCTTGTACGCTGTCGCCCATTCCAATAATTAAACGGGAGCTTCAGATGTCTGCATCGCCTTTGGATGTCGAGTCTTCATCAGAGCGACTCAGTTATGCGCAATTGACCGACCTGCTGCGCCAGGTGTTTGTCCGCCACGGTACGTCGGCCGATGTGGCCCAGGTGCTGGCCGAGAACTGCGCCAGCGCCGAGCGCGACGGTGCCCACAGCCACGGTGTATTCCGTATCCCCGGTTACGTCTCGACCCTGGCCAGTGGCTGGGTCAACGGCAAGGCGGTGCCGGTGGTCGAGGATGTGGCCAGCGGATTTGTGCGGGTGGATGCCGGCAACGGCTTCGCCCAGCCCGCACTGCAAGCCGCCCGCCCGTTGTTGGTGGAAAAGGCCCGCAGTGCCGGGATTGCCTTGCTGGCGATCCATAACTCCCACCACTTCGCGGCGCTTTGGCCGGATGTCGAGCCCTTCGCCGAAGAAGGCCTGGTGGCCTTGAGCGTGGTCAACAGCATGACCTGCGTGGTGCCCCACGGCGCCGACCGCCCGCTGTTCGGCACCAACCCCATTGCCTTCGCCGCGCCCCGCGCCGATGGCCTGCCGATCGTGTTTGACCTGGCCACCAGCGCTATCGCCCATGGCGACGTGCAGATTGCCGCGCGCAAGGGCGAGCGCCTGCCGCCGGGCATGGGCGTGGACAGCCTCGGGCAGCCGACCCAGGACCCCAAGGCGATCCTCGAAGGCGGCGCGCTGCTGCCGTTTGGCGGGCACAAGGGGTCGGCCCTGTCGATGATGGTCGAGCTGCTGGCCGCGGCCCTCACGGGCGGTAACTTCTCGTTTGAGTTCAACTGGTCCGATCACCCCGGCGCCCGCACCCCATGGACCGGCCAACTGCTGATCGTGATCGACCCGAGCAAGACCGCCGGGCAGAGCTTCGCCGAGCGCAGCCAGGAATTGGTGCGACAGATGCATGCGGCAGGGTTGCGGCGTTTGCCGGGGGATCGGCGCCATCGCACACGGGCGAAGTCGCTGTCAGGCGGGATCGAGATCGAAACGCAGGAATTGAGTCGGTTGAGGGTGTTGGCACAGGCGTGAAGCGAGCTGCGCCCGGGGAGGGCGCAGCCGTTGCATCAGATCAGTTGCGGCGGCCCAGCAACAGGCCGACTACCAGGCCAAACCCGGCGGAAATCGCCACGGTCTGCCATGGGTGGCCACCGATATAGGTTTCGGTGGCATCCACCACCGGCTTGCTGCGCTCGCGCACATTGGACACCGAGTCCAGCGCCTGCTTGAGCTTGATGGCGACCTGTTCACGCAGGGTTTCACCTTCTTCCCCCACCAGTGACGCGCTGCTTTTGAGCAGCTTGTCCGATTCTTCGATCAGTGCGGTCAGCTCACTGAAGGCTTGGTCCTTGATTTGGTCTTCGACGGCTTGGGCGGCAGATTTGCGAGCCATTGGGTTAACTCCTTGCGGGTGAATGTGGCAATGAATGCGCTTGATGAAGAATGGAGTGTTTGAAGCGGGCAAAAGTTGCAGTTTTTTTCCTGTGGTCAGCTTAGGAGAAATCCAGGCCAGGAAATTTCAACCTACAGTGTAAGATGTCACCTATTTGTGCAGCAGGTAATTCAACATGAGCTTCAATCTGGCCAACAAGCCCCTCGCCGAGCGCGCCGCGCTGGAAGATGAAAAGTCCCGTCTCTACGACCTCTGGCAAAGCAACCTGGGCAAGGCCAAGGGGGAGGCCGCCCGCCTGTTTGGCGAACGCGCCAAGCGCAAGGGCAAATGGGCCGAATGGGTGCGTGCAGAACTGGACGGCATGTCACCACCGGAGTTCTCGAACATGGTGCGCAGTGAAGTCAATCGCCTGATGGCGGCGAAGTAAAACAAGCCTCGATTGCCTCGCGCACCTTGAGCAGCAACGGATCCAGTTGCGCCTGGGTGCGCCAGCCCAGCTCCACCGGGTAACGCGGCAGCGCCAGCGGGCAAGGCAGCTCCCTCAGTCCGGTCATCTGCGCGATGGCCTGGGCCGCATGGCCGGGGATGGTCGCCACCGCCTGGCTGCCCTTGAGCAGGAACGGCAGCGCCGCGAAGTGCGTGGTCGAGGCACCTACGTGGCGGCTCAGCCCCTGCGCGGCCAGGCCCTCGTCGGTGATCCCGATAAACCCGCCGGATGACACCAGCACATGCTCGCGCCTGACGAACTCGTCGAGGTCGATGGCCTGTTGTCCCGGCGCCAGGCTGTCGGGGTCCACCAGGCACGCGTAATGGCCTTCCCCCAATACCTGCCGGCTCAACCGGCGCTCGGCAAACCCGCCGGCGGTGATTGCCAGGTCCAGGCTGCGGTCGAGCAGGGCGTCGGCAACGATCTGGCTGTGGGTCTGGCGGAACATCAACCGCAGCTTTGGCGCACGCCGGGCAATCTCTTCAATCAGCCGCCGGCCGTAGGCGATTTCGAAATCATCCGATAACCCCACCACCACCGAACGGCCCTGATAGTGATTGCCCAGGGGATCCACCATCGCCAGGCTCTGGCGGCAGCGATCCAGGGCTTCGCTGATCACCGGCTTCAACTGATTGGCCCGCAAGGTGGGCGCCAGGCCCCGGCCGGTACGCACGAACAACTGATCGCCGTACACATCGCGCAAGCGGCGCAGGGCGGCACTGATCGCCGACTGCGTGACGCCAAGACGCAGGGCGGCACGGCTGGCACTGGATTCGTCGTGCAGGGCCTCGAAGGTTTTCAGCAGGTTGAGATCGACGTTGGCGATATTCATCAGGCTCATATCATGTGACTGGATATGCCCTGAATATATAACGTCCCGCCAGGTGCTACACCAGGCGCAATGTTCTCTTTGCCACCACGAGCGCGCCAATGCTGAGGGCAGCCGCCGCTATCAGGTAAAAGCTCGGCGCCAGCTGCGAGCCGGTCAGCGCGATCAACCCGGTTGCAATCACCGGTGCAAAGCCACCGAATATCGTCACGGCCAGGTTGTAGCTGAGTGACATGCCGGTCACCCGGGTGCGTACGGGAAATACATCGGCCATAAGTGATGCCAGTGGGGCGAAGTAGACGGCCTTGATCAACGCCATCATCGACACCACCAGCAACAACGAGGTGGCGCTCGGTACTCTGTTGAGCCAGGCGAATGCCGGAAAGATTACGAGGATGTAGATGCTCGAGGCCCACAACATGATTTTGATCCGGCTGACATAACCGGTGATGAACCCTACAACCGGCGTCACCACGGTCAGGATGATCCCGCCCGTCAGCGTGGCCAGGAAGCCTGTGGACTGGGGAATGTCCAAGGTGGTCGAGGCATAAGACGGCATGTACTTGATCATGAAGTTGGACGCCGTCGACACGATCAGCACGCCCATCGCCACCAGCAACAAGGTCTTCTGCGAGAGCAGCACTTCCCGCAACGGCCGTGAGCCCGGCTGGCTTTCCTTGAAATCGGGCGACTCATCCACCGTGCGGCGGATGTACAGGCCCACCGGGGCGAGGATCAGCCCGAAGAAAAACGGCACGCGCCAACCCCAGTCGAACATCTGTTGATCATTCAGGCTGATGGTCAGGAAGTAGCCGAACAATGAGGCGATGACCACGCCAAAGCCTTGGCTTGCAAACTGCAGGCTCGCGACAAAGTTACGGGTCTTCTGCGGTGCATGCTCCATCATGAACGCGGTGGAGCTGCCGAACTCACCACCGGCGGAGAAACCCTGGAGCAGGCGGGCGAACAGAATACCGATCGGCGCAATAATCCCGATAGTTGCATAGCTGGGCATCACGGCAATCATCGCCGTCCCTATCAGCATCAGCATGATGGACAGCGTCAACGCCTTCTTGCGTCCCTGCCGGTCGGCATAGGAACCGAGCACGGCAGCGCCCAGTGGCCGGATAAGAAATGAAAGGCCGAAGGTCGCGAAGGCCAGGAACAGCGATACGGCCGGGTCGGCGGCCGGGAAAAATACCTTGCTGATGGTCAGCGCAAAATAGGCGTACACCGACAGGTCGAACCATTCAAGCGTATTACCGATCAAGGCCGCGCCAATGGGTTTCCAGAGGGGCGTGGCCTTTGCGATCGTGGGTGAAACGGTGGGGGACGATAACGCTGTCATTCTTGACGCTCCTGATTTTATAAGGGGGTGAGCGGCAGATAAAAAGGGTCGGCGGACCCCGATTTTTTATTGTGGTTTGAAGGGGGCGAGGTGACCCAGGTCCCAGAACAGCGAGGTCATGATTTGCAGCCCTTCGAGGACTACCGAGCCCAACAGATGCTCATCCGGAGCATGTTGTGAACACCCGGGGTAGGAGTGCGGTATCCACAAGGTGGGCAAACCCAATATGTCCGCGAAAATATCGTTGGGCAGGGTGCCTGCAAGGTTCGGTAACACGGCAACGGGCCGGTGGGTGGCATCGGCGATCGACTGTTTGGCGAAGCGTACCCAAGGGTTGTCAGGGTCCAGGCGACTGGCCGGTGTGCAACGGTCAATCACGATATCGACCTGTTGAAACCCCTCCGCATCCAGGTGTTGGCGCAGCAGCTTTTGCAGATTCTGCCAGTCAGTGCCGACTACAAATCGCAACTGGCAATGCGCGGTGGCGCGGGGTGGAATGGCGTTGACCGGTTTGGTCGGATTGCCTGCGATAAACGCAAGGATCTCCACCGTGTTCCAGCCGAAGAGTCGTTCACCCAGGGTCAGGCCAGGCTCGCCCCAATCAACATCCAGTTCCCGGCCCAGAGAGCGCGGATGGATGTCCAAGTCGCGGATGGCTTCACGTACGGAGTCGGGTATGGCGTCAGGCACCAGCGTTCGGCAGCGAATACGACCGTCCTTGTCCACCAGGCTGGCTAGCGCATTGGCCAATACTACGGCGGGGTTGGACATCACACCGCCCCAGTTACCGGAGTGAAGGCCCTTGTCGCGTGCGTTGACTTCCAGGGAAAACAACGCGGAACCTCTGGAACCGAGGAATATTGTCGGGCGACTGTCGTTCAAGCGCGGCCCGTCGGAGGCGATGAACACATCGGCTTGCAACAGCTCCCGGTGCAGAGTGCAAATCTCCCGCAGCCCGGGAGAACCGCATTCTTCGCCGGTTTCGAACAGCACTTTGACGTTAAAGCCCAAGCGCCCCTCACGTTGCTTGATGACGTGCTCGAGGGCAGTCAGGTTGACGCTGTGCTGGCCCTTGTTGTCCGCGGTGCCTCGGCCATACCAACGATCACCTTCCACGCTCAACGCCCAAGGGCTGAGGCCCTCGCGCCATTGCTCGTCATACCCGAGCACTACGTCGCCATGTCCATACGTTAATACCGTGGGCAAATCAGCCCCTTCGTGGCGTGAGGCGAACAGCAACGGCCCGGCGCCCGACGGGTTATCGAGCATCTGGCATTCAAAACCCATTGCGATCAGCGCTGGTTGTATTTCCTGTTGCAGGTAGCGCGTCAGTTCGTGCGCCTGGCCGGGGTTCTGGCTTTCGCTGCGAATGGCGATCCTGCGACGCAGATCGGCTTCAAAATGGCCTTCGGCCAGGTACTGGCGAACATTCGCGAGCGCTTGTTGCTTGGACATGACAGTTCCGGTGCGGGCTGAGGTTCAATCCAATATAGAAGTCATGTGTCGGTGTGTATATTGCTGTTTTTTGACGTTTGCCTTCTAATAAATAGATCCCTGGGTAAAGGAATCAAACTGTGGATTATCGTTATTTCCTGGCCGTATTCGATACAGGATCACTGGCTGCTGCCGGCGAACGCTTGCACATCGCGCCCAGTGCGGTCAGTCGCCAGATCTCCCTGTTGGAAGAAACCATCGGGGTTCCATTGTTCGAGCGCCGGCCAAGGGGCATGCAGCCCACAGCGGCCGGCAATGCCTTGGCCGATCACGCACGGCGTGCCTTGCTGGAGGAGCAAAGCCTGCTCTCGGAGCTACGGGCGGGCGATTATCCGGGCGCGAAAGTGGTTCGGCTGGTGTCCACCGAGGGGCTGTCCCGTTATTTCCTGCCTCAGGTGCTGATCCGGCATTATCAGCAAAATCCCGTTTTCCAGTATGTGCTGGAAGTGATGTCGCCTCACGAATGCGCGGATAAAGTGAGACGCGGCGAAGCCGATGTGGGGTTGGTGTTCAGTACCGAGCCTGTCGAAGGGGTTGAAGTGCGGCATTCCAGTCGCTCGCCGATCCGCGCGGTGATGCGGGTGGGGCATCCACTGGCGGCGGTCAGGCAACTGTCCCTTCGATCGCTGTCCGCTTACCCGTTGGCGCTGACGCCAAAAGGCTCTACCCAGCGGCAATTGTTCGACCTGGTTTGCCAGATGGAAGGGCTGACGTTCAATCACGTAATGACCTGCAATTATTCGGGCGCCATCCATGAATTCGTTCGCAACACGGACACCATCGCGTTTGGTGGGGCGATCAGTCATCGGGCGAATGGGAGCGACGAGCTGACCTCGGTTGCGCTGTCGAACCCGCAGTTTTCAGACCGGGCAATTCAAGTCCTGACCATGCCCAAGCGTGCTTTGCCGGCGGCGCTGGAGCGGTTTATCGAGAGTCTTGTCGGATTCCTGAAGGACGCTGACTGATGGATGATGATATTCATATGGCTCATATCAGTTAGCAGCGAAGCGGGCTTTATTCATGATTGCCGCTGGCCGGAGAATGGGCAACCCCCATTGATACGGAGTGATCGTGATGCCTGTTTCTACCGTGGCTGCGCTGCAAATCGGTTCCTTGCCGGGAGGCAAGGCTGAGACCCTGGAACAGATCCTGTCCTACGAGGACGAAATCCTGCGCAGCGGTGCGCAACTGGTGGTGATGCCGGAAGCGTTGCTCGGGGGTTATCCCAAGGGTGAGGGCTTCGGCACCCAGCTGGGTTATCGCCTGCCTGAAGGGCGTGAGGCCTTTGCGCGGTATTTTGCCAATGCGATTGATGTGCCGGGCGTGCAGACCGAAGCGCTGGCCGGCTTGTCGGCGCGTACCGGGGCGAGCCTGGTGTTGGGCGTGATCGAGCGCAGTGGCAGCACGTTGTATTGCACGGTGCTGTATTTCGAGCCGGTGGGCGGGTTGGTGGCCAGGCATCGCAAATTGATGCCTACCGGCACTGAGCGGCTGATCTGGGGCAAGGGTGATGGTTCGACGTTACCGGTGGTTGATGCAGCGGTAGGGCGCATCGGCGGCGCCGTGTGCTGGGAGAACATGATGCCGTTGTTGCGCACCGCGATGTACGCCAAGGGTGTGGAAGTGTGGTGCGCGCCGACGGTGGATGAGCGGGAAATGTGGCAGGTGAGCATGCGGCATATTGCCCATGAGGGGCGGTGTTTTGTGGTGAGTGCGTGTCAGGTGCAGGCGTCACCCCAGGCGTTGGGCGTGGAGGTGGCGAACTGGCCGGTGGATCGGCCTCTGATCGCGGGGGGCAGTGTGATTGTCGGGCCCATGGGGGACGTTCTTGCCGGGCCATTGCTCGGTGGGGCGGGGTTGCTGGTGGCGCGGATCGATACGGATGACTTGGTGCGGGCGCGGTATGACTATGATGTGGTTGGGCATTATGCCCGGCCGGATATTTTCGAATTGATCGTGGATGAGCGGGTTAGGGCGGGGGTGCGGTTTATTGTTGACTGAGTACATAT
>NZ_JACARS010000088.1:0-23224 GCF_013386485.1 Pseudomonas sp. P7758
CTACCCTCCCCCGTCGCTGCCAATTCAGCGACCGGGCCTGATAACCCGGCAAGATGCAGGCGCAACAGCGCCCCACAACCACGATGTGCAGGCGTTTTTTTACGCCCACCATTTCGTGCAATGGCGGCTGTGCGTGGGAGACCTTCGGGTCTGCCGGGTTCCTGTATCTCCGGTTTATCAGCCTGCGCACAGCTGCCACCCATTCGCCTGATAACGAACGTGGTAGCTCTCACTAGATATGGGAGTTTTACCGATGAGCGCTCCAAATCCGTCTGGCTTCACTACCCTCGGCGTTACCCCTTTTTCATTTCATTCCGACCAGCCTCTGTTCCGCGTTAACAGCGGGGTTTCCCTGAGCGAAGCGCTGTCTCACGTTTCCGATTTGCTGCATGTGGCCAAGCTGTTGGCGGAGGATGCGGCGATGATTCGGGATACGGACCGATACGCCTGGGCTTCGCACTATTTGCAGGAGATGAGCAAGGCGGTGATTGATGATGTGGTGAAGGTGTTGGAGTCGCCGGGCAATAATCTGTAGGTGTGTCAGGTTGTGAGTGTGTTGGCTGGGCCATCGCCATCGCGGGCAAGCCCGGCTCCCACATTTGATCGTTGTTGTTTGTTCTAGAGTGCCTGGCTTGAAGCAATCACCCACGAAAACGCCCCGAGCCATCACGGTCCGGGGCGTTTTTTATTCAGCCGTATCGCTTAGTGCCCAGCACTCTGCCCACCGTCCACATGCAGAATTTCCCCGGTCACAAACCCAGCCGATTCCAGGTACACAATCGCCTGCGCAATATCCCGCGCTTCACCCATATGCCCCACCGGATGCAGGCTGCCCAACGCCGCATGCGTCTCTTCACCGTGCATCGGCGTCTTGATAATCCCTGGGCTCACCGCATTCACGCGAATGCCGCGCTTGGCGTATTCAATCGCCAGGGATTTGGTCGCCGAGTTCAGCCCGCCTTTGGTCAGCGAGGCCAGCACCGACGGCACGCCATCAATCGCGTGGTCCACCAAACTGGTGGTGATGTTGACGATGTGCCCGGCGCCCTGTTTCAGCATCTCGGTAATCGCCAGTTGGGTGATGTAGAAGAACCCGTTCAGGTTCACCGCCAACACGTTTACGTAGTCTTCGTGGGTGTAGCTGGTGAACGGTTTGGCAACGAAGATCCCGGCGTTGTTGATCAGGCTGTCGATGCGGCCAAAACGCGCTACGCCTTCGCGGATGACGCGCTCGGCGGTGGCCGGGTCGGCGATGTCGCCGGCCACGGTGAGGATGTCCGGATCCGTCGACGGTTTGATCGACCGGGAAGTGGCAACCACGCGGTAATCCAGCTCGCGGTAAGCCTTCACTGCAGCAGCGCCCAGGCCTTGGGATGCACCGGTAATCACAACGACTTTTTTCGAATTGCTCATGATGAAACCTCTATATGGAAAATGGGATGGTTCAAGCAGCCGCAGCGGATATTTCCCGCAGCATCTGTTCGTAGTAACTGACTGATTGCGACCCGGAGACCAGCTGGCGGCCATTGAGGACCATGGCCGGTACGGAGTTGATGCCGTGCTCGCGGTAGAACGCTTCCAGCTCGCGCACTTCATTGGCGTAGGCGGTAGAGCCCAGCACCCGTCGTGCGCCTTCAATGTCCAGCCCGCCCTCGGCGGCCAGACGCGCCAGGGTTTCGTGGTCGCTGACGTTCTGGCCATCGCTGAAATACCCGCGCAACAGCGCCTTTTTCAGCTCGAGCTGGCGCCCTTGCTGCAACGCCCAAAACAGCAACCGATGGGCGTCGAAGGTGTTGTAGAAGTGGCTGCGCTTTTCCAGGTCGAAGGTGAAGCCGATGGCCGCGCCGCGCTCCATCAACATCCTCTTGCCGCTGGCAACTTCCTCGGCGCTGCGCCCGTATTTGCGCATCATGTGGGCGACGGCGTTTTCGCCTTCGGCCGGCATGTCAGGGTTGAGTTCGAAGGGTTTGAAGGTCAGTTCAACCTTCACTTCGCCCGCCAGGTTGTCGATGGCTTGCTCCAGGGCGGTGGCGCCGAGGGCGCACCACGGGCACACCACGTCGGAGATGAAGTCGATGGTGACAGGCGTGCTCATGACGGATTTTCCGCGAGCTGTTTGCGGTACTGGGTGGTGGTGATGCCGGCGTAGCCCCAGTTATCGGTGTCGACTTCTTCGATGACGATGTGGGTCAGGTCGGGGCGTTTGTTGAGGACGCGTTCGAGGGTTTCGGTGATTTCGGCAATGACCTGGGCTTTCTGCTCCGAGGTAACGCCGTCGCGGGTGATACGTACGCTGACAAATGGCATGACAAGGCTCCAGTGACTTGCCCATCGACATGGTGGGCAGGCAGTGAGGCCAATTTAAGAGGTTGCCTGAGGTGGATAAAGGTGGGGCGGAGTACTTCATTAGTGATGCTATGTAATCAATCGAGACGTCCGGCGCTGCGTTTTTTTACTGCTCCCTGGAATAACCGCCCTCCCCGCGCGTCTTGCCTACAGGCTTAAGGCAGGCTGCAAACGCCTTGAGTGCTGGCCGATAACCCCTCACTTACGGACGTGCCCCACATGCTTAAATCCACATTCAAAACCCTGTTGCTGCCTACACTGATGGCCGCCGCGATGCTCACCGGCCAGGCCTATGCCGCCACCCCGGCGCTATCGGACACCACCGTGGTGCTGGTGCACGGCGCCTTTGCCGATGGCTCCAGCTGGAACAAGGTGATTCCGCTGTTGCAGGCCAAAGGCTTGAAGGTGGTGGCGGTGCAAAACCCGCTGACGTCCCTGGCCGATGATGTGGCCGCCGCCCAGCGGGTGATTGATGCCCAGAGTGGGCGAGTGGTTCTGGTGGGCCATTCGTGGGCCGGCAGTGTGATCACACAGGGCGGCACCAGCGACAAGGTCAAGGCACTGGTTTATGTGGCCGCGTTCGCGCCGTCCGAGGGCCAGAGCTCTGCCGAGTCCGAGAAAGGCTACCCAACCCCGCCGGGTATCGAGACCATCAGTGCCGACGCTTCCGGCTACCTGTATTTGCCCGCCGCGTCCGTGGCGAAAAACTTCGCCCAGGACTTGCCTGCCGACCAGGCCAACCTGATTGCCGTGACCCAGGGGCCGATTCTGGGCAAGGCGTTCGACGATAAAATCACGGTCGCCGCCTGGAAAACCAAACCCAACTATTACATCGTCGCCGCCAAGGACCGCATGATCGACCCGGGCCTGGAGCAGGCCTACGCGAAGAAAATCAATGCCACCACCACCGTGGTGCAAACCAGCCATGTGCCGATGCTGTCGCAGCCGCAAAAGGTCGCAGATGTGATCATCGCAGCCGCCAGCAAGCGCTGATCGCAGGCATAAAAAAACCCCGAACCAGTCGGGGTTTTTTATCGCCTTGAATCAGGCGCGACGCCGAATCAATTAGAAAACGTTGATTGGGTAGTCGGCGAACAGGCGGATCTCGTTACCACCCACGTTGTAGTTGCTGGCGTTGTTGGAAACGCGCAACCACGACGCACGGGCACGCAGGCTCAGGTCTTTCGCCGGGCCGCTCTGTACTACGTATTTGAACTGGTTGAAGATTTCACGCTCGGTGCCACTGCCGCGGTTGGAACCGTCGTCAATGTTGGTGCCGCGCACGTAGGCGATGTTGTAGGTCAGGCCAGGCACGCCGAAGGCGCTGAAGTCCAGGCCGTAGCCTGCTTGCCAGGAGCGCTCGTCCTTGCCGTTGAAGTCAGACCAGTAGGAGTTGGCCAGCAGGATGGTGTTGCCACCGTCGCCGATGCCGCCTGCGTTGCGGTAGCCGCCGTACAGGTAACCGGTGTCACCGGTGCTGCGCTGGTGAGCCACGGTGAAGCTGTGCGGGCCAACGGCCCACGTGGCGCCCAGGCTCCAGATTTTGTTGTCGCGAGCGTCGGCGTCACCTTGGTTTTCCAGGGCGAAGCTACGGTCGAGCTTGGTCTTGTAGCCGTTGAAGTCGAAGGTCAACGATTGCTTCTCTGGCAGGGCCAGCACGTAGTTGACGTTGACGTATTGCTTCTTCAGCACGTCCTGCATGTTGGAAGCGTAGAGCGCTGCCGACAGGCTTTCGGTGAATTTGTAGCTACCGCCGATGTAGTCGATGCTTTTCAGCGCGCCACTGTCGGAACCCTCGGCGCTCTTGCGAGCTTCCTTGGTGAAGTGACCAGCGTCCAGCTGCAGGCCGGCGATTTCCTTGGAGACGATCGAGGTACCGGTATAGGTTTCGGACAACAGGCGGGAGTTGTCGTATTCCAGGACCGGCACGGCTGGCATCTGATCACCGTACTTGATCACGGTGTTGGAGATGCGTGCCTTGACGGCAGCGCCGCCCTTGGCCAGGTCGTTGGCCGCTTCGCCGCTGTCGCCTTGCTTGAAGAAGTCGATACCGCCAGCGCCGCTGCGACCTTTACCACCATCCAGGCGAATGGCGTATTGGCCGATCACGTCCACACCCACACCAACGGTGCCTTGGGTGAAACCGGATTCGAACTTGCCGATGAAGCCCTGGCCCCATTCGGCTTTGTCTTGCTTGCCGTTTTTGTAGTCGCGGCTGATGTACGCGTTGCGTGCCGCGATGTTCAGGTGGCTGTCTTCAACAAAACCCTTCGATTGGGATTGGTCGTCAGCCATTGCTTGCGTAGCGCTCAAAATCCCCAGAGCGATCAGCCCCATCCGTTGCTTCAACATTTTCTTATATTCCTTATTACTGGTTGAGTACGCGCTGTGACACCAGGCTCCGTGTTGCTTTTCTGGTGTCGGCTTTCCCAGATAAAAAAAGGCCCGCGGACGACGTGAAATGCCGCGGGCCTTTTTTTATTGGGGAAGTCATGGCGGTTAGCCACAGGCGTTGGGGCGAATCCTATCCGCGCCCTTTACTGTGTGTCAATTTCGTGAATCTTCTGTATTTAGGCTAAAAAAGTCTAAGAAACATTAAATAGCCATCATTGCGCAAGGCTCTATCAAGCGCTTCCTGGATCTGCACACCCCTGCAGGCCACACATTGGTGCACTCGATTGGGTGGGTTGAATCGAAATTGCGACTCTTTGTCTCAGCCACTCAACGAAGGCTTCTGGCTTGCCCAACCAGGGGCTGATATCGAGCAATTGCAGTTGCCCATTCTGCTCCAGGGCCAGTGTGGGGAAGCCCTGGCCGCCGACTTTTGCCAGCCATTGGCGGCTGTCATTGATGTGCGCTTGAGTTGCTGCGCCAAGGATTTCACTGAAAGCGGCGGTGAAGGCTTGGGGATCCAAACCGATGGATTCGCCCAGGGTCAGCAGCACGTCCTTATCGGCAATTCGGCGACCTTCGACGTAGTGCGCCGTTTGCAGACGCGCCAATAATTCCAGCCCGCGACTGGCAATTTTTTCTGCCGCCAGCACGGCGCTGGTCGGCGGGGCTGAATCGAACACCGCAGTATGGTCCCGCAACAAACCTTCGAAATACGCCTCGCCAAACGGTTGCCCGGTGTACTCGGCGATGCGCCGGTCGTGGGGCATTACGTAGTCACGCAACTGCGGCGATACGGATTGGCGATTCGCGCCGGTCATCATGCCGCCGCCATGCAACTGGATCGGTAACACGCTCCGGGCGGCGCTCAGCAGCGGCTCGGCGCCGTAACACCAACCGCACAGCGGGTCGTAAATGTAGTGAAGTGTGGCTGCCGACATGACGGGCTCCGATGGATGTTGATGACCGGCAGATTAGTCTCACGCACAATTGGGAAAAACCCCGGATCGGCTTTCAGACTGTTTCGAGAATCGGTCGAATACCCTTGAAAAACATACGCCGTAACATTTTTCAGAAAGGTCCGCCCAGGAATAGATAACCTGCGCAAATAGTAAGCATTACCATTAACGCGCTTTTATTCTGCCAACCTTTTTGGATACACACCCCGATGCCTGCCCTTCGCCTGACGCCCATGACCCTTGGGCTCTCTGTCCTGCTGTCTGCCGGATTTACCTGCGCTGCCACTGTCCTGCCGGAAACCTCCGTGAGCGCCGAAGCTGACGAGGACGACCCGCGCGTCAAGGAAACCAGCACCGCCACCCGCACCGCCACACCCGTGCGTTATGTGCCCCAGGCCATCGACTCGGTAAAAACCGACAACCTGCGTTCCTACGGCACCAATGACCTGGGCCAGGCCTTGAGCGGTATACCCAACGTCAGCAGCGGCGCCGACACACGGTTCGACAGCCTGCGCATCCGCGGCTTCGACGCCAGCAACGACTTCTACCTGGACGGCGTTCGCGACGACAGCCAATACGTGCGCGACCTGCACAACATCGAACGCATCGAAGTACTCAAGGGCCCGGCAGCCGTGTTGTACGGCCGCGGCGGCCAGGGCGGCATCGTCAACCGTGTGAGCAAGCTGCCCCAGGCCGGTCGCGCCTCCAGCATCGAGGCCCAGGGCGGCAGCAATGATTTGCGCAGCCTGTACGCCGACCTCAGCACCGACCCCACCGACACCATCAGCCTGCGCCTGAACATGGGCAACCAGGACAACAACAGTTTCCGCGACGGCGTCAGCGGCAATCGCCAACTGTTTGCGCCGTCCATGAGCTGGCAACTGAGCCCCGACCTGAACTGGCTGGTGCAGTACGAATACAGCCGCTACAACCGCACGCCGGACCGGGGCATTCCCGGGGTCAATGGGCGGCCGGCAGATGTCAGCCGCGGCACCACTTATGGTGACAAGCGCGATTACATCGACGACACGTCCCAATCCCTGCGTTCGCGGCTTGCCTATGAGCTGAACGACAGTTGGCAACTGCGCCATACGTTGGGCGTGTTCACCCTAGACAGCGACTTCGATAACACTTACGCCGTCAGCTACGACCCAAAAACCGGCAAGGTCGGGCGCCAGCGCTGGCAGCAGGACTTGACCACCCGCAACATCTTCAACAACGTCGAACTGGAAGGCGGCTTCACCACCTTCGGCCTGGAGCATCGCTTGCTCACCGGAGTGGAGTTGGGCAACCAGCGCCGTGACCCGAAACTCTATCGAGCGCCGCTCGCCGCTGTGCCGAGCGTGGATGTGTACAACCCCAACCCGGACCTGCGCCACTACGGTCGCCTGCCGGCATTCAGCAGCAGTCACACCGAAGCGCAAAGCCAGGGCGTGTATGTGCAGGACCAACTGCGCCTGAACGATCAATGGCAACTGCTCGCCGGTTTGCGCTATGACCGCTTTGATGTGGAGTCCACCAACAAGCTGACCAACGCCTCGGAGCAGGTCGTGAGCCACAGCACCAGCCCGCGCGTGGGCCTGGTCTGGACGCCGCTGGAACACCATTCGTTCTATGCCTCGTGGAGCAAGACGTTCTCGCCGACCGGCGGCGGCCTGATCGGCATCACGCCCAATGCCACGGGCAACGCCAACGACCTGAGCCCGGAGCTGACCAAACAGAAGGAAATCGGGGTCAAGAGCGACTGGCTCGACGACCGCCTGAGCACCACCCTGGCGGTGTATGAACTGGAGCTCTACAACCGCCGCACCCGCGACCCGCTGGACCCGACCATCACCCTGCTCAGCGGCGAGCAGCGTTCCCGTGGCGTGGAGTTGACCGCTACCGGCAAGGTCGTCGGCAACTGGTACGTGCGCGGTGGCGTCGGCCTGCAGGACGCCACGGTGGTGAAAGACAACAATGGCTTTGAAGGCAAGCGCATCAGCGACGTGGCCAAGCGCAACGCGAGCCTGTTCGTCACCTGGAAACCGGAGATGGGCTGGTACGCGGAAACCGGGCTGACGCTGGTGGGTGAGCGCTATGCGGATAACGCCAACACGGTATTGTTGCCGGGCTATGGGCGTTGGGACGCACTGGCCGGGTTCCGGCAGAAGGAATGGGATGTGCGGGCGGCGCTGAACAACATCAGCGACAAGACATACTACGCGTCAGCGACGAGTGCGGCGCAGATTCAGTTCGGCGACCCGCGCAGTCTGGTGGTGACCGGAACCTACAGTTTCTAACAGGCTTGCGTGGCGAGGGAGCTTGCTCCCGCTGGGGTGTGAAGCGCCCCCAAAATAGGCGACTGTGTTTTTTCAGATAGAACTCGATGATCTGTTTTGGGGCTGCTGCGCAGCCCAGCGGGAGCAAGCTCCCTCACCACAAGGTCCAGTGCAACATTGAAAACAACCGTCAGCCTTGCATCAATTCACACAACGCCTGCACCTCGTCCTCGCTGAACAGCCCCGCCGGGTACCGTTCGCTCATCACCCGGCGCGGGTCGGGCGTCCTGATCTGCCTCGAACCGTTTGCCTTCAACCAGAGCGCCAGCGCGTGGATCGCGTCACCGTTCACCCGCAAAGGGTGGAACGTGCGCGTGTACATCAGGTTGATATCGGCATTCATTTCAGCGCTCTCTCCGACGGCATGAGCGGCTAACTTACTCAAGGTTTATGACAGAACCGCTTAGTCATACACCGTGCTGTGTGTCGCAACAGCGATACAAGAGCTATGCCAATGTGCCCGGTTTGTCGGCACTTGCACACAAAAAAGCCCGCGAACCTGACGGGCCGCGGGCTTGCTGTAAGCGCGCAAAACATGGCGCACTCGATTGCCGTTAAACCCGGCACCAGGCTGTTACAAGTGCACTCAGTTTTTGTGCGGGGCCGGCTGCTGCTGGGTCAGGCAGTGGATGTTACCGCCCCCCAGTAACAGTTCGCGGCCAGGCACCATCACCACTTCATGCTGCGGGAACAGGTTCTGCAGAATCTCCTTGGCGCGGCTGTCCAGCGGGTCGTCGAAGCTCGGCGCGATGATGCCACCGTTGACGATCAGGAAGTTGACGTAGGAACCGGCCAACCGCACGGTGGGATTGCGCTCCTGGGTGCCGTCTACCGGGTCCACGCCTGCGCATTCTTCCTCGGTGGCGTACAGCGGCCCCGGGATCGGCATTTTATGCACTGTGAACGAGCGGCCCTGGGCGTCGGTGCTGCTTTGCAGTACGTCCATGGCGGCATGGCAGCGCGCATAGTTCGGGTCTTGCGGGTCGTCGGTCCAGGCCAGCAACACTTCGCCTGGGCGTACGTAGCAGCAGAAGTTATCCACATGCCCATCGGTTTCGTCGTTGAACAGGCCATCCGGCAGCCAGATGATCTTATCCACCGCCAGGTTGGCGCTGAGCACCGCTTCGATTTCCTCACGCTGCAGGTGCGGGTTGCGATTGCGGTTAAGCAGGCATTCTTCGGTGGTGATCAGGGTGCCTTCGCCGTCGACGTGGATCGAACCGCCTTCCAGCACAAACCCTTCGGTGCGATAACGCGGGCTGCGCTCGATCTCGAGGATCTTGCCGCCCACCTGGGAGTCGCGGTTCCACGGCGAGTACAAGCCGCCGTCAAAACCGCCCCAGGCGTTGAAGTCCCAGTTCACACCACGCACTTCACCGCTGTTGTTGATCACGAAGGTCGGCCCGGTATCGCGGACCCAGGCGTCATCGCTGGACATTTCCACCAGGCGAATATTCGGCACGTCCAGGCGCGCCCGGGCGTTTTCGTACTGGCCGGCCGAGACCGCCACGGTCACCGGTTCAAAACGTGCGATGGCCTTGGCCACCGCCACATGGGCGGCCTGCGCCGGCTTGCCGCCCAGGCGCCAGTTGTCCGGGCGCTCGGGCCAGATCATCCAGGTCTGGGTCTGTGGCGCCCATTCGGCAGGCATGTAGAAGCCGTCGGCGCGGGGGGTGCTGTGCAAAGTGGTCATGGCGATTCAGGACTCCAGGGAACCGTCGAGGGTTTTAAGCGCACCATACAGGTTCGGACGGCGGTCGCGGAACGAACCCCAGGCGCTGCGAATGTGTTCAAGTTCATCGAGATCGAAGCGGTGCACCAGGATGCCTTCTTCGGTTTCGTTGAGTTCTTCTACTTTCTCGCCGAACTGATTGGCAATGAAGGATGAGCCGTAGAAGGTGATGTCGTAGCCGTCTTGCTCTTCGTTACCGATGCGGTTGCTGGCGATCAGCGGCATCAGGTTGGCGCCGGCATGGCCTTGCTGTACCCGCTGCCAGTGGTCACGGGACGAAATTGTCTTGTCGTGGGGCTCGCTGCCGATGGCGGTCGGGTAGAACAGGATTTCCGCGCCTTGCAGCGCCATGCTGCGGGCGGCTTCCGGGAACCACTGGTCCCAGCAGATGCCCACGCCGATCTTCGCGTAGCGGGTGTTCCACACCTTGAAGCCAGTGTCGCCGGGGTTGAAGTAATACTTTTCATGGTAGCCCGGGCCGTCCGGGATGTGGCTTTTCCGATAAATCCCGAGGTTGGAGCCGTCCGCGTCGATGATCGCAATGCTGTTGAAACGCGCGCGGCCGGCCAGTTCATAGAAACTGATGGGCAACACCACCTGCAGTTCCCGGGCGACCTTCTGGAAGTGCTTGATCGCGACGTTATCTTCAACCGGGGTCGCCAGTTGCAGGTAGTCCGGGTTCGGCTTCTGGCAGAAGTACGGGGCCTCGAACAGCTCCTGGATCAGGATGATCTGCGCGCCCTTGGCGGCGGCCTCACGCACCAGCCTTTCAGCGGTTTCGAGATTGGCATCAAGGTCCCAGGAACAGGCCATCTGGGTCGCGGCAACGGTAACGATACGGCTCATGAATCATCTCCTCGGCGGCGGGAAAGTGGACGCCTTTATAGCGGATAAAAATCGGCTTTTGAAGCTATTAAATATCCACCCATCGAAAAATGATCAAATTTTACCGATAACAATCGAGTTTATTGTTACAAGCCTTCCTCCAGAACCTTCGCCAGCATGTCGACGAAGAAATCCACACTGTGCCGTGAGGTGACCATCGGCGGCTTGATCTTGAGGATGTTCAGGTAGTCGCCGGTGGGCTGCATGAAGATCCCCAGCTCCCGCAGCCGGTCACACAGCAGCGCAGTCTCTTCGGTGGCCGGTTCCAGGGTCTGTCGATCGCGGACCAATTCCAGCCCCAGGTAAAACCCGGAACCATGCACCGCGCCCACCAATGGATACTGCTCGACCAGCGCCTCCAACCGCGCCTTGAAGTGTCCGCCCACCTCCTGGGCGTTTTCCCACAGCTTTTCTTCCTCCATCACATCCAGCACCGCCATGCCGATCCGGCAACTCACCGGGCTGCCTCCCGATGAGGAGAAGAAGTAACCCTCGGCCTCCAGCGCCTCGGCGATTTCCCGGCGGGTGATCACCGCGCCCAACGGCTGGCCATTGCCCATGCCCTTGGCCATGGTGATGATGTCCGGCACCACGCCCTGCTCTTCAAAGCCCCAGAAGAAATGCCCCATGCGGCCGTAGCCCACCTGCACTTCGTCGGCGATGCACACGCCGCCCTGCTCACGAACCAGCGCGTACACCTGCTGCAAATATCCCGGCGGCAAGGAAATCCCGCCAGCATTGCCGTACACCGGCTCGCAAATGAAACCCGCCAGCTGGCGATTCTGCGCGGCGATTTTCGCCAGGTTGTGTTCCACGCTGCGTACGTAGTCGGGGGCGCTGTCCTGCCCGCGAAACTCGCCGCGATAGGTATTCGGCGCGGTCACCGGGTGCACCCAGTCCGGGCGGCTGCTCAAGGCCTGGGGGTTGTCGGCAATCGAGGTCGACACCGCATCCGCCGCCACCGACCAGCCGTGGTACGCCTCCAGCACGCTGAGCATGTCGCGCCCACCGCTGTAGGCCCAGGCCAGGCGAATCGCCAGGTCGTTGGCCTCGGTGCCGCTGTTGACCAGAAACACCCGGTCCATGGAGTCCGGCGCCAGCGCCAGCAAACGCTCGGAGAATTCGGCAATCGCCGCATAGTGGAAGCGCGAGTTGGTGTTGAGCAGCGACCATTGCCGCGCCGCCACCTCGGTCATGCGCGGGTGACCGTGGCCGAGGACGGCGACGTTGTTGAGCATGTCGAGGTAGGAACGGCCCTGCATGTCGATCAAATGGTTGCGCCAGCCGCGCTCGATGCGCGGCGGGTCGACGTAATAGTGCTTCTGCGAGCGGGCGAAGCTGGCGTCCCGGCGCGCCAGCAGGGCTTCGGGGTCCAGCTCCGGCTCGGCGTCGCAGGCCAGCCCCAGCAACGTGGCCGGGGATGGGCAGAGCATTTGCCATGCCGCCGCCCGGGAAGGCGTGCAGAACAGCGGCGGCTCAAGCTCGGAGCGGCACAGTTGTACTGTCAGCGGCGCGACCACGTCGCCGATTACCTGGCCTTTTACCACTGCGGCGCCGTGCTTCAACAAGGCGTTCACGCCCCACAACCGAACACTCAACTGGGCGCTATGCAGGCTCAGCAGGCCTTCGGCGCCATAGCGCAAGGTGCCGGCGAACGGTGCTTCCACCGTGGCGCCCAAGGGCATGTGCAGCTCTACGTGAAGCGCGAAGGTGTCGGGCTCGACGGCACTGTCGGGTTGGGTGCGGGACAGACGGTATTGACCATAACGACTGGCTGCCAGGCCATGGACCACGGCCGCTTGTTCCAGCAATCGGCGATCAATGCCCTCCTGCTCCCAGTTACCGGCCTCGAAATGCGGGCTGAGCACGCCCAGATCGATCAACGCGAATTCACGCCCAACGAGCCCCGGCAACAAAGGCGCGAAGCCTTCACCGACAATCGGCGGCAATTCGGCGCCGACGCCGTTCAGGATCGCCGCCTCCATCAATTCAAAGGGCACCGAGGTGGCTACGTGGAAAATTTCCCACTCATGCTCGGCATTCTTCAACAGGTACGCGTTATCCGGGTCCAGGCGTTGCTGCTGTTCACTGCTCAGCACCAACACCGCGGCCCGCGCGACGATCAGCGGCCATAGCACCTGCAACTCTTCGTGCTGCAACGGCGTGATCCGGTGGCACGCCTGGATCGCCGGCAGGATTGCGAACGGATCACCCTCGGCATGATGCAGCAGCGCCGCGCAGGTCACCGACAGGTCGGCAATGCGCCAGGTGCGCACCAGGTCGCCAAAATCGATCACCCCCTCAATCTGCCAATGCCGCTGGGCATCGCGCTGCCAGACCACGTTGTCATCGGTGATGTCCATGTGCACGGCTTGCCAGGGCAGGCGGTCGGCCAACGGCAGCAGACGCTGCCCGACCTGCTCCACCACGCGCTCGAGCCCGGCCCGGTGCGGGAGGTTTTCGAGAGTCGACAGCAAATGAGTGATCAGCTCAAGGGCATGGCGTGGGTCCCATTGCAGGGTACGTTCCAGGCCCGGATGCTCGAAGTCGGCCAGCGCCTGGCTCATCCGCCCGCAGAGTTCGCCGAAGCCTGCGATCACCTCGCGCCCCAGATGGGGCAGATGGGTCAGCGGCTGGCCGTCGATGTAGTCCAGCAACCGCAGGTGCACGGTTTGCCCGGCGACGGTCTCGGTCAGCAGTTCTTCGCCAGCAAGCGACGAGATCACCTTGGGCACCCGTACATCCGAATGGCCCTGCAGATGCTTCAAAGCGGCGTGCTGGGCCTGCAGCTCGACGGCGGCGTAGTCGCCCCGGCAGATTTTCAGCACAAAGCGGCCACGCTCGCTGTCGATACGGTAGTTGAGGTCTTGCTGGCTGCCGAGGGACTGCAACGCCCCACCCAGGCCGTAATGCTGCTCAAGTAGCTGCGTCGCAGGCACAGGCCCGACTTGCGGGCAAGGCAGGCTGGCGCGATGAATCAACGTGGCGAGCAACATGTGAAGACCCCTGGCTTTTTTATCAGGCGCTTATATCGCCATTGTTGACGGGGGTTACGCAACCCCCAGTCCCGCGCAGTGCCGTCAATCTGACTGTGGCCCCTTGCACCACCTGGCTCCACAACTCAAGCTATGCTCCATTCGCTTAATGTCTGTCTAAGGAAAAGGGCCTCCGACATGCGCATTCTCATCACCGGCGGCGCCGGATTCATCGGCTCCGCTCTGATCCGGCACCTGATTCAACACACCGGGCACGAAGTGCTCAACCTGGACAAATTGACCTACGCCGGCAATCTTGAGTCGCTGGCCAGCATCGCGAGCAACAGCCGCTACGAGTTCGTCCAGGCCGATATCATCGACCAGGCCACCGTCAGCGCCGTACTGGCGCGCTTTGAGCCCCACGCGATCATGCACCTGGCGGCCGAGTCTCATGTGGACCGTTCAATCGACGGCCCGTCGGATTTTATCCAGACCAATATCGTCGGTACCTACAGCCTGCTGGAGGCCGCACGCGGTTATTGGCAGAAGCTGGAAGAACCGGCCAAGAGCGCCTTCCGCTTCCACCACATCTCCACCGATGAAGTGTATGGCGACCTGCACGGCGTCGACGACCTGTTCACCGAAACCACGCCCTACGCCCCAAGCTCGCCGTACTCGGCCAGCAAGGCCGCGTCCGATCACCTGGTACGCGCCTGGCAGCGCACTTACGGCCTGCCGGTGCTGTTGACCAATTGTTCGAACAACTACGGGCCGTTCCACTTTCCCGAGAAGCTGATTCCGCTGGTGATCCTCAACGCCCTCGCAGGTAAACCATTGCCGGTGTACGGCGACGGCCTGCAAGTGCGCGACTGGCTGTTCGTCGAAGACCACGCCCGCGCGCTGTTCAAAGTGGTGACTGAAGGTGTGGTAGGCGAGACCTACAACATCGGCGGCCATAACGAGCAGAAGAATATCGACGTGGTGCGCAGCATCTGCGGACTGCTGGAAGAACTGGCACCACAACGCCCGGCGGGCGTGGAGAAATTCACTGACCTGATCACTTTCGTCAAGGATCGCCCGGGCCACGACCAGCGCTATGCGATCGACGCCAGCAAGATCGAACGCGAGCTGGGCTGGGTGCCCGAAGAAACCTTTGAAACCGGCCTGCGCAAAACCGTGCAGTGGTACCTCGATAACCTAGAATGGTGCCGCAGGGTCCAGGACGGCAGTTATCAAGGCGAACGACTGGGCAACACCGACTTTAAGGATCTGATCGCATGATGAAGGGAATCGTACTGGCCGGTGGCTCCGGCACGCGTTTGCACCCCATTACCCTGGGCGTTTCCAAGCAACTGTTGCCGGTGTATGACAAGCCGATGATCTACTACCCGATCTCGGTGCTGATGCTGGCCGGGATCAAGGAAATCCTGGTGATCTCCACCCCGGTAGACCTGCCGCAATACCGCAACCTGTTGGGCGATGGCAGCCAGTTTGGCGTGCGGTTCACTTATGCGGAGCAGCCGTCCCCGGACGGCCTGGCCCAGGCGTTTTTGATTGGCGAAGAGTTTATCGGCGATGACCCGGTATGCCTGATCCTGGGCGACAACATCTTCCACGGCCAGCACTTCGGCGAACAACTGCGCACTGCTGCCGAACGCCCATCTGGCGCCACGGTATTCGGTTACTGGGTCAAGGACCCGGAGCGTTTCGGCGTGATCGACTTCGACAGCCAGGGCCGCGCGCTGTCCATCGAGGAAAAACCAGCCAAGCCAAAGTCGAGCTACGCGGTGACCGGCCTGTATTTCTACGACAACGACGTGATCAGGATCGCCAAGGCAGTCAAGCCATCGCCACGGGGCGAGCTGGAGATCACCGACGTCAACAACGCCTACCTCAAGCGTGGCGACCTGCACGTGGAGCGCTTCGGCCGTGGTTTCGCCTGGCTCGACACCGGCACCCACGACAGCCTGCTGGAGGCCTCGACGTATGTGCAGACCATCGAGCACCGCCAGGGTTTGAAAGTGGCGTGCCTGGAAGAAATCGCCTACGAGAACGGCTGGATCGACCGTGACCACTTGCTGGAGCGGGCCAAGTACTTCGGCAAGACCGGCTACGGCCAATACCTGTATTCACTGGCCGGGGAGCAAAAATGAAGGTCACCGACACGGCGTTGCCGGGCGTATTGATCATCGAACCGAAAGTGTTCGGTGACGAGCGCGGCTTTTTCTACGAAAGCTTCAACGCCCGCGCCTTCGAAGAGGCCACCGGGCTCAAGCGTGATTTCGTGCAGGACAACCACTCGCGCTCGCAAAAAGGCGTGCTGCGCGGCCTGCATTACCAGCTCGAACATACCCAGGGCAAACTGGTGCGCGTCATCGCCGGCGAAGTGCTGGATGTGGCCGTCGACATCCGCCGCAGCTCGCCCAACTTCGGGCAATGGGTGGGCGTGCGGCTTAGCGCCGATAACCATCGCCAGTTGTGGGTACCGGAAGGTTTCGCCCACGGCTTTGTGGTGCTGAGCGACTACGCCGAGTTCCTCTACAAGACCACCGATTACTACCAGCCGAGCGCCGAGCGTTGCATCCTCTGGAACGACCCGACGCTGGCCATCGACTGGGAACTGACGGAGACGCCGCAACTGTCCGCCAAGGACCAGGCCGGGAAAAGCCTGCAAGAGGCCGACCTGTTCCCATGAAAATCCTTATCAGCGGCCAACATGGCCAAGTCTCCCGGGAGTTGCAACAACGTCTCCAGGGCCTGGGCGAGTTGATCGTGCTGGGCCGCGATCAACTGGACCTGGCGCATCCCGAGCAGATCCGCGACCAGGTACGCGCCCATCGCCCGGGCCTGATCATCAACGCAGCCGCCCATACGGCCGTCGATCAAGCCGAGAGCGAGCCGGACGTGGCCTTCGCCATCAACGCCACCGCGCCCGGGATTTTCGCCGAGGAAGCCAAGGCACTGGGCATTCCGCTGATTCACTATTCCACCGACTACGTGTTCGACGGCAGCAAGGCCGCACCCTACAACGAGGACGACGCAACCAACCCGCTGGGCGTCTATGGCGCAAGCAAGCTGGCGGGCGAACAGGCGATCGCGGCCGTCGGCGGTGAACACCTGATCCTGCGCACCAGCTGGGTCTACTCGACCCACGGCAAGAACTTCCTGCTGACCATGCAACGCCTGCTGCAGGAAAAACCGCAGATGCGCATCGTCGCCGACCAGATCGGCGCGCCGACCTGGGCCGGGACCATCGCCAACAGTACCCGTGCACTGATCGAGCGCTGGCAGGCGGGCCAGGCCGGGGACTGGGGTGTCTACCACCTGACGGCCCAGGGCGAGACCTCGTGGTTCGGCTTTGCCCAGGCCATCGGCGAGCAACTACGGGCCAACGGTCGTGCCTGCGCCGAGCTGGAAGCGATTCCCTCCAGCGCCTATCCAACGCCGGCCAGGCGCCCGCTGAACTCGCGCCTCGATTGCAGCCGCCTGCAACAGCAATGGCATGTCTCGCAACCGCAGTGGCATGACGCATTGCGCGAGTGTCTTGCCGAGCAGCACTAGGCATAATGCGCCTGTACCCACAGGCGCACGACTCCCATGACTCCACCCCTTCCGCGAAGACCCCGCTGGCGCAGCCTGGCATTGCTGGCGCTATGCCTGGCACCGCTGTTGTGGCCGCTGGAGCACTTGGCCGAGCGTTATTACCGCAACGAACTGGCCGGCCAGAACCGCCAGACGCTGGACCTGTACGTCGCCAACCTGCTGGGCACCCTGCACCGCTACGAAGTGTTGCCGCAAATCCTCGGTGACCTGCCGGCCCTGCGCACCGCCATCGACGCGCCTCACGTCAGCACCAACCTGGTCAACGCCAACCACCTGCTCAAGGACGTCGCCGCCCAGGCCGGGGTGGAAGTGATGTACCTGATGGACACCACCGGCAAGACCCTCGCCGCGTCCAACTGGGACAAGCAGGACAGCTTCGTCGGGCGTAATTTTTCCTTTCGCCCCTACTTCAGCGAAGCCATGGCCGGGCGCCTCGGGCGCTTCTTCGGCCTGGGCACCACCTCAGCCAAGCGCGGTTACTTCTTCGCCGCCGCCGTACGCGATGGCGACAAGATCATCGGTGTGCTGGTGGTAAAGGTCGACCTGGACCACACCGAAAGCCTGTGGGGCAACACCCCCGAACAACTGCTGGTCACCGACCACAACGGCGTGGTGATCCTGACCTCGCGCCCGCAATGGCGCTTCCGTGCCACCCGGCCGCTGACGGATGAAGAACGCCGCGCCATCATCGCCATCCAGCCCTATCCGACCCGCGACCCGCAGCCGCTGAGCCTCAGCCCGACGGCGTGGGTGCGCCAATCCACCGACATCGCCGAAACCGGCTGGAAAGTCGAGATTCTCGCGCCGCGCACCTTGATCAGCCGCCCGGTGCGCACCGTGGTCGCGGTGGGTGGCGCCGCCTTGCTGGTGCTGATGCTGTTGCTCGGCCTGATGATGCAGCGCCGTCGTCACTACCTGGAACGCATCGCCTTCGAAGCCAAGGCCCGTCGCGAACTGGAGATGCGCGTGATCGAGCGGACCAGCGACCTGGAAGGCCTCAACCGGCGCCTGAAACAGGAAGTGCTGGAACGTGAACATGCCCAGCAGGAACTGGTGCGCGCCCAGGACGACCTGGTGCAGGCCGGCAAGTTGTCGGCGCTGGGCACCATGTCGGCGAGTATCAGCCATGAACTCAACCAGCCGTTGGCGGCGATTCGCAGCTACGCGGAAAACGCCGGGATTTTGCTCGACCATGAGCGCACCGACGACGCCCGTGGCAACCTCAAGCTGATCAGCGAACTGACCGGGCGCATGGCCTCGATCATCGCTCACTTGCGCGCCTTCGCCCGGCGCGACCGGCATGCGCCGGAAAGCGTGGCCCTGCAACCGGCCCTGGACGATGCCCTGGCGCTGCTGGCCAAGCGGCGGCGGGCAATGGAAGTGGAACTGATCCGCGACCTGCCCGAGGCCACCTTGTGGGTGGCGGCCGGCGAAACCCGCCTGCGCCAGGTGCTGGGCAACCTGTTGGCCAACGCTCTGGACGCCCTGACCGAAAAAGGCCCGCCGCGCAAACTCTGGCTGAGTGCCCAAACCACCGAACAGGGCGTCAACCTGTACATTCGCGACAACGGCCCGGGTTTCTGCATGGAAGCCCTGGGCCGCGCCAGCGAGCCCTTCTACACCACCAAGACCCGCACCCAGGGCCTGGGGTTGGGCCTGGCGATCTGCGACACCCTGATGCGCGCCTTTGGCGGTGAACTGTTGTTCGCCAACCACAAGGAAGGCGGCGCACTGTTAACCTTGAAACTGCGCGCCGGAGCACCGGGTGTCAGTCTGCAACCGTCCGAGGACCGCAGTGTATGACTATCGATAACCAGATTCAGGTGGTGTTGATCGACGATGATCCACACCTGCGTCAGGCTCTCTGCCAGACCCTGGACCTGGCCGGGCTGAAAGTCCTGACCCTCGGCGAAGCCCAGGGCCTGACCGCGCGCCTGTCCCGGGATTGGCCGGGGGTTGTGGTGAGCGACATCCGCATGCCCGGCATGGACGGCCTGGAACTGTTGAAGGAACTCCACGCCCAGGACCCGGAGCTGCCGGTACTGCTGATCACCGGCCACGGCGACGTGCCACTGGCGGTGCAGGCGATGCGCACCGGCGCCTATGACTTCCTGGAAAAACCCTTCGCCAGCGACGCCCTGCTCGACAGCGTGCGCCGCGCCCTGGCCCTGCGCCGCCTGGTGCTGGACAACCGCAGCCTGCGCCTGGCCCTGAGCGACCGTCAGCAATTGAGTACGCGCCTGGTGGGCCACTCCCCGCAAATGCTGCGCCTGCGCGAGCAGATTGGCGCGCTGGCGGCGACCAAGGCTGATGTGCTGATCCTCGGTGAAACCGGTGCCGGCAAGGAAGTGGTAGCGCGTGCGCTGCACGATCTGTCGAACCGCCGCAGCGGCCCGTTTGTGGCGATCAACGCCGGCGCCCTGGCCGAGTCGGTGGTGGAAAGCGAGTTGTTCGGGCATGAGCCAGGGGCCTTTACCGGCGCCCAGAAGCGGCGCATCGGCAAATTCGAATTCGCCAACGGCGGCACGCTGTTTCTCGACGAAATCGAAAGCATGAGCCTGGATGTGCAGGTCAAGCTGCTGCGGCTGTTGCAGGAGCGTGTGGTGGAGCGTCTGGGGGGCAACCAACTGATCCCGCTGGATATCCGCATCATCGCCGCCACCAAGGAAGACCTGCGCCAGTCCGCCGACCAGGGGCGCTTCCGGGCGGACTTGTATTACCGCCTCAACGTTGCGCCGCTGCGCATTCCACCGCTGCGCGAACGGGGTGAAGATGCGTTGATGCTGTTCCAGCACTTTGCCGACGAAGCCAGCACGCGCCACGGGCTACCGATGAAAGAGCTGCAACCGGGCCAGCGCGCGCTGTTGTTGCGTCACAGCTGGCCGGGCAATGTGCGCGAGCTGCAAAACGCCGCCGAGCGTTTCGCCCTGGGCCTTGAACTGGCGCTGGACAGCACCCCGGACAGCCCTTCGCCGGGCATCCTCACCAGCACGCCCGGCGGCTTGAGCGAACAGGTCGAACAGTTTGAAAAAAGCCTGATCGCCGCCGAACTGGCGCGCACCCACAATTCCATGCGCAGCCTCGCCGAGGCATTGGGCGTGCCGCGTAAAACCCTGCACGACAAACTGCGCAAGCACGGGCTGAACTTCGCGGACAGCGGCAACAGTCACGCCGACGACGAATGACCCTTTTCCCCCTGCCACGAGGCCACCATGAGTCGCGATAGCCGTTATCTGGAATCGATCCTTCACCACGACATTCCCCTGACCCGGGAAATGGGCCTCAAGGTTATCGACTGGCAGGACCGGCAGCTGCAACTGCGCTTGCCGCTCGACGCCAACATCAACCACAAGAGCACCATGTTTGGCGGCAGCCTGTATTGCGGCGCCGTGCTGGCAGGTTGGGGCTGGCTGCATTTGCAGTTGCGTGAGGAAGGGATTGAAGACGGGCATATCGTGATTCAGGAAGGGCAGATCAGTTATCCGCTGCCGGTGACCACCGATGCGACGGCGATTTGCCAGGCACCTGATGACAAGGTGTGGAAGCGATTCGTCGCCACCTACAAGCGTTATGGCCGGGCGCGCTTGGCGCTGGAGACGTGGATCGTCAATGAGGGCAGTGAAGAGCGGGCCGTGGCCTTTACCGGGCAGTACGTCCTGCACACATAACAAATGTGGGAGCGGGCTTGCTCGCGAAAGCGGTGGATCAGCCAATACATCTGGTGACTGACACACTGCCTTCGCGAGCAAGCACGCTCCCACATTTTTGATCGGCGCTGTGTTTAAGAACGGGCCAGAGTCAGCAACCGCTCACGCCATTCAGCCTTGGCCGGCAGTGCCAAAAAGAACGGATTCAACAGCGATTCCCGCGCCGGGTAACTGAACGGCTGCCCATTCAATTCCAGCACTTCACCGCCCGCTCCTTCCAGCACACCCTGTGCCGCAGCGGTGTCCCACTGCGAGGTGGGCGCCAGGCGCGGGTAGCAATCGGCGCTGCCCTCAGCCAACAGGCAAAACTTCAAAGAACTGCCGATATTGGCCAGCTTCAGCTCGCCCAATCCGGCACTCAAGCCAGCGAGCAAGCGATCCTGTTCAGGGCTCGTATGGCGACGACTGGCAACCACGGTGAATGCTTCACCGCTCGCCGGGGTCTGGCGCACCTGGATTTGCTTGGGCGCAGCACCTACATCGGAACGCCAGGCACCCAGCCCGGCACCCCCGAAGTAGCACCGACCGCTGGTAGGCATCGACACCACACCGAACACCACGCGGCCTTTTTCGATCAGCGCGATGTTGACGGTGAACTCCTCGCTGCCGGAGATGAATTCCTTGGTGCCATCCAGCGGGTCCACCAGCCACCAGCGCTGCCAACCGGCGCGCACGCTCTGGTCAATGTCCGCGTCTTCCTCCGAGAGCACCGGAATGCTCGGGTCCAGGGCAGTCAGCCCGGCGAGGATCAAGTGGTGGGCAGCCAAGTCCGCGGCAGTGACCGGTGAATCATCGGTCTTGGTGGTGACGGCAACATCGGCGCGCCAATACGGCAGGATGACCTCGCCAGCCTGGCGGGCCAATTCGATCGCGGGGGCAATAAACGGGTGACCCAGGAACAGTTCGCTCATGGCTGGAACGCTCCACGTTGAGTCAACAGGTCGCGTACCAGGTACAGCGCGGCCAACGCGCGGCCCTCGCTGAACTGCTCGTTCTGCGCCAACTGCGAGAGCTCCCGCAGGTTGACCCGGTCGACGCGCATCGGCTCGGGCTCGTCGCCTTCCAGGCGCTCTTCATACAGTTCGGTGGCCAGCACCACCTGGATTTTCTGGCTCATGTAGCCGGGGGACAGCGACAGCTCGGTGATGTGCTCCAACTGGCGGGCGCCGAAACCGGCTTCTTCCTTGAGCTCACGGTCGGCTGCCGCCAACACGTCTTCGCCCGGTTCGATCAGGCCCTTGGGCAGTGACAGTTCATACTCGTCGGTGCCGCCGCAATATTCTTCGATCAGCAACGCATGGTCCGAGTCGATCATCGCCACGATCATCACCGCGCCATAACCGGCCCCCCTGCCCACCAGGCGCTCGTAGGTCCGCTCCACGCCATTGGAAAAGCGCAATTGCACTTCCTCCACGCGGAACAAACGGCTACTGGCGACTATTTCGCGGGCGAGGACGGTGGGTTTCTGGCGCATGAGCGGCTCCTTGGCGTGATCGGGTTACTATACCGTGGCTTTTCCGATTGTCTGTGTCGGATATCTTTTCTTACATGAGTGTTCTTTATGCCTCCATTGCCCTGGCACGCCATCGACACCGTCCTGCTGGACATGGACGGCACCTTGCTCGACCTGCACTTCGACAACCATTTCTGGATGGAGCACCTGCCCCAGCGCTATGCCGAGTTGCATGGTGTGAGCCGGGCCATGGCCGAGATGGAGCTGCAGCCGCTGTTCGAGCGTAACGCCGGACAGTTGCAATGGTATTGCCTGGATTTCTGGAGCGCCGAACTCAAGATCCCGGTGCGCGAGCTCAAGCTGGAAACCGCGCACCTGATTGCCTTGCGCCCGGATGCCGACACCTTCCTGGCGGCGATCAAACAGGCGGGCAAGCGGGTGATCCTGATCACCAATGCCCATCGGGATTCGCTGTCGTTGAAGCTGGAACGCATCGAGTTGGCGCCTTATTTCGAGCGACTGATCAGCTCCCATGACTATGGTTTTGCCAAGGAAAACCCGCAGTTCTGGGACGCCCTGCACGCCGACATCGCCTTCGACCCGGCCCGCAGCCTGTTTATCGACGATACCTTGCCGATCCTGCGCAGCGCCCGGGATTTTGGCGTGGGGCACTTGCTGGCGGTGAAGGAACCGGACAGCCGGAAGGGGCCCAAGGACACGGCGGAGTTTGCAGCGGTTGGGGATTACCGGGACTTGATCGTAGGTTTGTAACAACGCTGAAGGTCCAATGTGGGAGCGGGCTTGCTCGCGAATACGGTGTGTCAGCCACTGAATATATTGACTGACACACCG
>NZ_JACARS010000009.1:0-21579 GCF_013386485.1 Pseudomonas sp. P7758
CACCAGCGTCAGGCCCAGCAAGGCCGGGAGAATAATCAGCGTGCCGATGTTGAAGATCACCATCGCCAGCATGAACAGGCGCGCCGGGCGGTAGCCCTTTTGCCAGTGATAGGCCGAGACGAACAACATGCTCAGGCCGGCCAGCGCCACCAGGGCGTAGGTGATGATGTTCAGGGGCAAGGTGTTGACGAACAGCAGCAACAGGCCGGTCAGGACGATCAGCAGGATATCGGCCATCAACAGCTTGTTCAGCGGATGCGGGCCCAGTGGCGCAAAGAAGCGGTAGGCAAACATCAGCCCGCACGGCGCGGTCAGCAGCAGGGCGAGGTAGGCACCGGGGGTTTGTACCGCGTGCCAGTTCGGCAACCACGGGCCCAGCACGTTGAGCAGCAGCGCAAGGCTGAGCAGCAACAGCAATTCGCAGGCGGCGAGCCACAGGCTGCTGCGGGAGCGATGGTAGGCGTAGCGGGTGAGGTTGTGCAGGATCAGCATCACCAGGCAACCGAACAGCAGCCCGTAGATCAGCGTCTGGTTCTGGTTGGCCGCAGCCAGCACGGCCGGCTCAAGGGTGATGTAGGGGCGCAGTTCGTGTTCCGAGACCATGCGCAGGTACACGTCCAGCGGCTTCTGGCTTTGCGGCATCGGCAGCATGAAGTCGCTGCTGGGCAGCGGGCGCTCGGCCTGGGGCTGGCGGGTGCCGGTAGCTTCCTGCTCCACCAGGGTGTCGCCGTCGAGTACATACAGGTTCAGGTGTGACAGGTCAGGGGCGAATACCCGCAGCACTTGCTCGTGTTTGCCGGGTTGCAGCCTGAAGCGTACCCACAACGCACCGTCCGGTTGCGCGGCGGTAATCCGGTCCAGTTCGATGGGGCTGAATTGATTGATGTAGCGGGGCGAGCGGATATCGCTCAGTTGCAGATCGGCCTGTTCATCAAGCAATACTGCCCAGCCACTGCCTTGTGCGGCGGCCTGGGCCGGGAGCAAGCAGAGCAAGGTCAGCAGACTGACAGTGAAACCTATGGCGATCCTGAGCCAGCGCACGGCGAAATCCCTTCGTAGGTTGATGCATGGGTATAACTATGCGCGGGGCCACAAGCGTAGGGCAAGGGCCAGAGGCCCCTGCCTAACCGAACGGATAGCTGTTTACTGACTTTCGCCACGCTCACGGGCAATGGCGCGGTAGCCAATGTCGGTGCGGTAGAAGCAGCCTTTCCAGTCGATCTTCGCCGCCAGCTTGTAAGCCTGTTGCTGAGCGGCATCTACGCTGCTGCCCATGGCGGTTGCGCACAGTACGCGACCACCGGCGGNNGTCGGCCGGGTAGCCGCCGGCGGCCAGCACGATGCCGACGCTCGGGCGCGGGTCCCACTGGGCTTCGACCTTGTCCAGGGCCTGGGCCAGCGCAGCTTCAACCAACAGCACCAGGCTCGATTGCAGGCGCAGCATCACCGGTTGGGTTTCCGGGTCGCCGAAGCGGCAGTTGAACTCGATGACTTTCGGATTGCCGGCCTTGTCGATCATCAAGCCGGCGTACAGGAAACCGGTGTATACATTGCCTTCATCGGCCATGCCGCGCACGGTTGGCCAGATGACCAGGTCCATCACGCGCTTGTGCACTTCGGCGGTAACCACTGGCGCCGGGGAGTAGGCGCCCATGCCGCCGGTGTTCGGGCCGCTGTCGCCGTCACCCACACGTTTGTGGTCCTGGCTGGTGGCCATCGGCAGTACGTTCTTGCCGTCGACCATCACGATGAAGCTGGCTTCTTCGCCGTCGAGGAACTCTTCGATCACCACGCGCGAACCGGCTTCACCGAAAGCGTTGCCGGCGAGCATGTCGCGCACGGCGTCTTCGGCTTCAGCCAGGGTCATTGCGACGATCACGCCTTTACCGGCGGCCAGGCCGTCGGCCTTGATCACGATCGGTGCACCGACTTCACGCAGGTAGGCCAGGGCCGGCTCGATCTCGGTGAAGTTCTGGTAGTCGGCGGTCGGGATCTTGTGGCGCGCCAGGAAATCCTTGGTGAAGGCTTTCGAGCCTTCCAGCTGGGCAGCGCCGGCGGTTGGGCCGAAGCAGTCCAGGCCGCGGCTGCGGAACAGGTCCACAACGCCAGCTACCAAGGGCACTTCCGGGCCGACGATGGTCAGGGAAACGTTTTTCTCGGCAAAGTCCGCCAGTTGCTCAAGGGCCAACACGTCGATGGCGACGTTTTCGCACTTGGCTTCAATGGCGGTACCGGCGTTGCCGGGGGCGACGAAAACTTTCTGGACACGTGGGTCCTGGGCAACTTTCCAGGCCAGGGCGTGTTCACGGCCACCGCTGCCAATGATCAAAACATTCATTTCAAAAAACCTCGGATGACGCTGAATTCTGACCGTTCCCACGCTCTGCGTGGGAATGCCTCTTGTGACGCTCTGCGTCACGCTTTGGGACGCGGAGCGTCCCGGGCTGCATTCCCACGCAGAGCGTGGGAACGAGCAATCAGTGACGGAAGTGGCGCATGCCGGTGAAGACCATGGCAATGCCGGCTTCATCAGCCGCTGCAATCACTTCTGCGTCACGCATCGAGCCGCCCGGTTGGATCACGGCGGTAACACCGGCTTTCGCGGCGTTGTCCAGGCCATCACGGAACGGGAAGAATGCGTCGGACGCCATCACCGAACCGGCGACCTGCAGGCCGGCATGTTCTGCCTTGATCGCAGCGATGCGTGCCGAATTCACGCGGCTCATCTGGCCCGCGCCGACACCGATGGTCTGGCGGTTCTTGGCGTAGACGATGGCGTTGGACTTAACGTACTTGGCGACTTTCCAGGCGAAGATCAGGTCGTTGATTTCCTGTTCGGTCGGGGCGCGCTTGGTCACCACTTTCAGATCGGCGCTGCCGATCATGCCGATGTCGCGGCTCTGTACCAGCAAGCCGCCGTTGACGCGCTTGTAGTCCCAGGCAGCGGCACGCTCGGCCGACCACTCGCCGCACGCCAGCAGGCGCACATTGGCCTTGGCGGCAACGATGGCGCGAGCCTCTTCACTGACGGATGGCGCGATGATCACTTCAACGAACTGACGCTCGACGATCGCCTTGGCGGTCTCGGCGTCCAGCTCACGGTTGAAGGCGATGATGCCGCCGAAGGCCGACTCGGTGTCGGTGGCGTAGGCCAGTTCGTAGGCCTGGCGGATACCGCCTTCAGCGTCCGGGCTCACGGCCACGCCGCACGGGTTGGCGTGCTTGACGATCACGCAGGCTGGCTTGACGAAGCTCTTCACACATTCCAGCGCGGCGTCGGTGTCGGCCACGTTGTTGTAGGACAGCTCTTTGCCTTGCAGTTGGGTCGCGGTGGCGATGCCGACTTCAGCAGGCTTGGCCTCAACGTAGAACGCCGCGCTCTGGTGCGGGTTCTCGCCGTAGCGCATTTCCTGGGCCTTGATGAACTGGCTGTTGAAGGTGCGCGGGAACTGGCTGCGACCTTCTGTGCTGAGGGTTTCAGCGGCCTGGTTCACGGTGCCCATGTAGTTGGCGATCATGCCGTCGTAGGCCGCGGTGTGTTCGAAGGCCTTGAGCATCAGGTCGAAGCGCTGGGCGTAGGTCAGGCCGCCGGCTTTCAGGCTTTCCAGTACGTTGGCGTAGTCGCTGGCGTTCACCACGATGGCCACGTCTTTGTGGTTCTTGGCTGCCGAGCGAACCATGGTCGGGCCGCCGATATCGATGTTTTCGATGGCGGTCGGCAGGTCGCAGCCTGGCTTGTTGATGGTGGCTTCGAACGGGTACAGGTTAACGGCCACCAGGTCGATCGGCTTGATGCCGTGCTCGCTCATGATGGCGTCGTCGATACCGCGACGACCGAGGATCCCGCCGTGGATTTTCGGGTGCAGGGTCTTGACCCGACCGTCCATCATCTCTGCGAAACCGGTGTAGTCCGCCACTTCCACTGCGGCCACGCCGTTGTCCTGCAGCAGTTTGAAGGTCCCGCCGGTGGAGAGAATCTCCACGCCCAGGGCTTCCAGCTCCCGGGCAAATTCGAGGATCCCGGTCTTGTCGGAGACACTGATCAAGGCACGGCGGATCGGCAGGCGGGTAGTCTGGTCGGTCATTTCAATTTCCATCAAAAGCAAAGGAGTCAGCAAAAAAGGCGTCCGTTTTTACGCGGGCGCCTTTCTGGTTTGATTGAATGCTTACAGCAAATCGTACTGCTTGAGTTTCTTGCGCAGCGTGCCACGGTTCAGACCGAGCAGCTCACTGGCCTTGGTCTGGTTGCCCTTGACGTAGTTCATCACGCTTTCGAGCAACGGCGCTTCGACTTCGGAGAGCACCAGGTTGTACACGTCCGTGACGGCAGCGCCCTCAAGGTGGGCGAAATAATTGTGCAGCGCCTTCTCGACACTCCCGCGAAGGGTCTGGCCTTCTTCGCTCGGCGTGTTGAGGTGCTGTTTCAAATTGACGTTGTCGCTCACGGGTGTTGTTCCACTCACTAAAGTCTCGGTCATCATCGTCATGCGGCCACCCCTTCTCCGTCCCCTGTCACCAGGCTCTTGTAACGCTCGGAGAAGAACTCACGAACGTTGGCGCACTGTGCTTCCGTATCATCCAAACGATTGAAGTGGGCGCGAAACTCCCTGGCGCCCGGCAAGGTTGCGAGATACCAGCCCACATGCTTGCGAGCAATGCGTACTCCCATCACGTCTCCGTAGAAGGCGTGCAGGGCGGCCAGATGCTCTAGCAGAATACGTTCCACCTCGATCAGCTCCGGTGCCGGCAAGGTTTCGCCGGTACGCAGAAAATGCTCGATCTCACGAAAAATCCACGGCCGCCCCTGGGCAGCCCGGCCAATCAACAGGCCATCGGCGCCGGTCGCGTGCAGCACGCGCCGGGCTTTCTCGGCTGAGTCGATGTCGCCGTTGGCAAAGACGGGAATCGACACCGCCTGCTTGATCGCGGCAATGGTGTCGTACTCGGCTTCACCGGTGTAAAGGTCGGCGCGGGTGCGGCCATGCACCGCCAGCGCTGTAATGCCCGCCTGCTCGGCGATCTTCGCCACCGTCAGGCCATTCTTGTTGTCCCGGTCCCAACCGGTGCGGATCTTCAGGGTGACCGGCACATCCACTGCAGCGACAACGGCATGCAGGATCTCGCTCACCAACTGCTCATCCTTCAACAGGGCAGAACCTGCGGCCTTGTTGCAGACCTTCTTGGCCGGGCAACCCATGTTGATATCAATAATCTGCGCCCCCAACTCCACGTTGGCCCGGGCCGCATCCGCCAGCATCTGCGCATCACCGCCGGCGATCTGTACCGAGCGGGGCTCGGGATCACCTTCGTGGATCATGCGCATCCGCGATTTGCGGGTGTTCCATAGGCTCATGTCGCTGGTGACCATTTCCGAGACTACAAGCCCTGCGCCCAAACGCTTGCAAAGCTGACGAAAGGGCTGGTCGGTGACGCCCGCCATCGGGGCGAGGATCAAGCCGTTGTGCAATGTGTATGGGCCGATGCGTACCGCCGACATAGGACTTCCCTGTTGTGGGGCCGGATCATTAGAGTTCGAAAAAGGGTTGGCATGATACCCGCTCTCGATGACTGGATAAAGGCTGAATTGGATAAAATCTGAGCAGTTATTTTCTTATCGCCGCAGGTTTGGTCAAAGGCGATGCAGTCAATAATCTGCCGTCAAGCACCGGCCAGGCAGCCGTTTCACTCGGGGGAGTGGAAGCTCAGGCTGTAATTCACCGCTTTGTTGCCCGGGTCGAGGATGTCCAGGGCAATGTGGATCGGCGTCTGGGAGGGCATCTCGGTCACGCCTGCCAACTCGCCGCTGAGGTATTCGGCGGGTTTGAAGCGACGACTGGCGATCATATTCCCGTTCATGTCGGCAAAGCGTAGCTCCAGCAGCGGGAACGGTTGGGAGAATGTCGCGCGGTTATAGATGATCGCGTCCACCACCAGGGCACCGGCAAACTCCGGGTGGCTGCGCACCACCAGGTTGCTGCTCTTGATGTGGGCGATATCGACCCGGGATGGCACGGTGCAGCCCAGTTTCGGGCACAGTTCCTGAAACCATGGGCGGTAGGCGTCCTGGCGTGCCAGGTCGTCGAATTGGTAGGCGACGTATTGTCCCGCCAGGCCGGCGGCGGCCAGCAGCACCAGCAAGCCCCAGAACAGGCGGCGGCCCCAGCCGGAGGAGCGCTTCCGGGAATACAGGTGCAGCGGGTCGTCTTCCAGGTCCGAAAGCAGGTCGTCGTGGGCGCCAGCCTCGGGGCGAGGGCGCTTGCGTTTGGGCTGCGGGCGTTCCGGTTGTTCGGGTTCCGGCTCGTCTGCTACGGCGGTTACCGGTGGGTCGAGTTCGTCATCGGTGGTGCTTGTGTGCAGCGGTGGTTCGTCGTCCGGCTCGACCGCTTCAAACGACATCGACGGTTCGGTGCGCTTGGGTTTGCCTGGGCTTGCCTTGGCCGGTTGCGGTTCGTCGTCGACCATTTGCGGGGCTTGGGCCCGTTCATCCCGGGGTTCGCTGAACAGGCTGGAGGCCCATTGCTCTTCCTCGGCCTTGGCCGTGTCACGGCTGGCGCTGAGGGCATCTTCCTTTTGCCGACGATCGGCGCCGGGCTGGCGACGGTCGGCACCCACGGGTTGGGTGTGCTGGATTTCGCGACGTTCCAGCTTGGCCAGTTCTACGTCGAGGTCCAGGTTATCCAGGTCCAGCTCTTCGGCGGTCCATTGCTTCTGGCTGATGGCTCGCGGCGCTTGGGGTGGCGGTTCTACGGCTGCCGGCGGCTCTGCCGCAGGTGGTGCCTGGGGCGCGGGCGCATTGGCGCGCTGCTCCAGCAGTTGGCGAGCGGCATTGAACACTTGCAGGCACGACCCACAGCGCACCACGCCACGGGCCACGCTCAATTGAGCGTGGTTGACGCGAAAGCGTGCTTGGCAGTGTGGGCACTGGGTGACGAAACTGTCGGTCATGCGGCCATCCGATTCATGCAGGCGCTCATTCTAGCGCCGACGACCACTGATGCGTACCCAGCCATCGCGGTTGGCGATCGGATCCAGCTCAAAATCCTGGGCGTAGGCGGCGGCAACATCTTCGCCCTGTTCGGCGAGGATGCCCGACAGCGCCAGGCGGCCGCCCGGCTTGACCAGGCTCGACAGCTGCGGCGCCAGGGAAACCAGTGGCCCGGCGAGGATATTGGCCACCAGCACGTCGGCCTGCACCTGGGGCAATTGCTCCGGCAGGTACAGCGGGAATTTCTCTTCAGCGATGTTATTGCGCCCGGCGTTATCGCGGGAGGCTTCCAGGGCTTGCACGTCGATATCGGTGCCGACCGCTTCCTTGGCGCCCAGCAGCAGGGCGGCGATCGCCAGGATCCCCGAACCGCAGCCGAAGTCCAGCACGTTGCAGTCTTTCAGGTCCTGGCCATCGAGCCATTCCAGGCACAGCGCGGTGGTGGGGTGGGTGCCGGTGCCGAACGCCAGGCCCGGGTCCAGCAGCAGGTTCACGGCGTCAGGCTCGGGGGCGGCGTGCCAGCTCGGCACGATCCACAGGCGCTGGCCAAAACGCATTGGCTGGAAGTTGTCCATCCAGCTGCGTTCCCAGTCCTGGTCTTCGATGATTTCGCTGTGATGCTCCGGCAGCGGGCCGCCGGTGAGCAGTTCCATGTGGGCCAGGACGCTGGCGGCATCGGTGCCGTCTTCGAACAGGGCCAGCAGATGGGTGTGGGACCACAGCGGGGTGGTGTTGAGCTCGGGTTCGAAGATCGGCTGGTCTTCGGCGTCCATGAAGGTCACCGACACGGCGCCCACTTCGAGGAACGCGTCTTCGTAGGTTTCGGCTTGTTCTGGGCTGATGGCGAGACGGACTTGCAGCCAAGGCATGGCGGGCACCTTTGAAAAAATGAGTGTGCAGCGGGGTAGGGCTGCGAAAGACGCGCAAGTTTACGCGAGCGAACAGCAGAAGACGACTGTACTGCTGGTGTACACAGAACAAAATGTGGGAGCGGGCTTGCTCGCGAATGCGGTGTGTCAGTAATGGATGTGTTGACTGGCACACCGCATTCGCGAGCAAGCCCGCTCCCACAAGGGGAATGTATCCATCCAGAAAAATCGGGTGGGCAGAAACAACAAAACCGCCCGAAGGCGGCTTTGTTGGGTGGAGCACTTCGCTTACTGATTAGCCAGCTTGTGTTCCAGGTAGTGAATGTTCACACCACCTTCGCAGAAGCCTTCATCGCGAACCAGGTCCCGATGCAGCGGGATGTTGGTCTTGATGCCGTCTACCACGATTTCGTCCAGAGCATTACGCATACGGGCCATGGCCTCGTCGCGGGTGGCGCCCCAGGTGATCAGCTTGCCGATCAGCGAGTCGTAGTTGGACGGAACCTTGTAGCCGCTGTACAGGTGCGAATCCACACGTACGCCGTTGCCGCCGGGCGCGTGGAAATGCTTGACCAGGCCAGGGCTTGGGATAAAGGTTTTCGGGTCTTCGGCGTTGATCCGGCACTCCAGGGAGTGGCCGTGGATCTTCACATCATCCTGGGTAAACGACAGCTTGTTGCCAGCGGCGATGCTCAGCATCTCCTTGACGATGTCGATACCGGTGACCATCTCCGAAACCGGATGCTCTACCTGCACACGAGTGTTCATCTCGATGAAGTAGAAACGGCCGTTCTCGTACAGGAACTCGAAAGTGCCCGCGCCACGGTAGTTGATGTCGATGCACGCCTTGACGCAGCGAGCCAGTACTTCCTGGCGAGCTGTTTCGTCCAGGCCCGGTGCCGGCGCCTCTTCCAGTACCTTCTGGTGACGGCGTTGCAGCGAGCAATCGCGGTCGCCCAGGTGGATGGCGTGGCCCTGGCCGTCGGACAGTACCTGCACTTCCACGTGACGTGGGTTGGTCAGGTACTTTTCCAGGTAGACCATCGGGTTGCCGAACCAGGCGGCAGCTTCCGAGCGAGTCTGCTTGGCGGCTTCGATCAGTTCTTCTTCCTTGTGCACCACGCGCATGCCGCGACCACCACCGCCACCGGCGGCCTTGATGATCACCGGGTAACCGACTTCGCGACCAATGCGCAGGGCGGTTGCCTCGTCTTCAGGCAGCGGGCCGTCGGAACCTGGAACGGTAGGTACGCCGGCCGCGATCATGGCGTCCTTGGCCGATACCTTGTCGCCCATCAGGCGAATGGTTTCGGCTTTCGGGCCGATGAAGGCAAACCCGGATTTCTCCACCTGTTCGGCGAAATCGGCGTTTTCCGCGAGGAAGCCGTAGCCGGGGTGGATGCCATCAGCGCCGGTCACTTCAGCGGCGGCGATGATGTTCGAGACTTTCAGGTACGAGTTCGTGGCCAGTGGCGGGCCGATGCAGATGCTTTCGTCCGCCAGTTTCACGTGCATCAATTCGGTATCGGCCGTCGAGTAAACAGCGACGGTCTTGATGCCCTCTTCCTTACAGGCGCGCAGGATACGCAGCGCGATCTCGCCGCGGTTGGCGATCAGGACTTTTTGCAGTTTCTTCGCAGGTTTCAACATCGAAGGCGCTCCGCGGTTCAAACGATGGTGAACAGCGGCTGGTCGTACTCAACCGGCTGACCGTTTTCTACCAGGATGGATTCGATGACGCCGGCTTTTTCAGCCGTGATGTGGTTCATCATCTTCATCGCTTCAACGATGCAGATGGTGTCGCCCACTTTCACGGTTGCGCCGACTTCAACGAAGGCTGGCGAGGTCGGTGCCGGGGTGCGGTAGAAGGTACCGACCATTGGCGACTTGACCACGAAACCGTTCAGTTTTGGAGCCGCAGGGGCTTCGGCAGCAGCCGCGACCGGAGCAGCCGCCACGGGTGCAGCGGCCGGAGCCGGCGCTTGCATCTGTGGTGCGTAGAACTGTTGGGCCGGGGTCTTGCTGTGACGGCTGATCCGTACGGACTCCTCGCCTTCCTTGATCTCCAGCTCGTCGATACCGGATTCTTCCAGCAGTTCGATCAGTTTCTTAACTTTACGGATATCCATGAATCATCAACTCCCAAAGGGTCGGTCAGGGGCGCTTGGCCGTGTCTTCAAGCTGTTCCAGGGCGGCCTCCAGGGCCAGTCGGTAACCGCTGGCGCCAAGGCCGCAGATCACTCCTACCGCAACGTCGGAGAAGTAAGAGTGATGGCGGAAAGGTTCGCGTTTGTGCACGTTCGATAAATGCACTTCGATGAATGGGATGCTCACCGCCAGCAGCGCGTCACGTAATGCAACGCTTGTGTGCGTAAAAGCGGCGGGATTGATCAGGATAAAGTCCACGCCTTCGCTGCGCGCGGCATGGATGCGATCAATCAGTTCGTACTCGGCATTGCTTTGCAGGTAGAGCAAATGGTGGCCGGCATCACGTGCCCGTCGTTCCAGATCGAGGTTGATCTGTTCGAGGGTCACTGCCCCGTAGACGCCCGGTTCGCGGGTGCCGAGCAGGTTCAGGTTGGGTCCGTGAAGAACCAGTAAGGTCGCCATCGGCTGTTCCTTGTTATTGATGTGGGCACGGTAGAACCCGGCGACTATGCCGCAAAGGCTTTGTGACTGTCCAGTTCTATGCAGTAGGCAGCACGATTAGCGAGGATTGCGCAAAATATGTGACCGCAAGGCTGAATCCGGTCAGTGTGGGAGCTGGCTTGCCTGCGATGGCGGTGGTTCAGCCGCCACATGCGTTGACGGGTGCGCCGCCTTCGCGAGCAAGCCCGCTCCCACATTTTGATCTTCACAAGACGGGAGAGCCGGTCAGACGCGGAATGCCTGCACGGCGGTGTTGAGTTGCCCGCCTAGTACCAATAAGTGCTCGCCCTGGCGGCGTCCCTGGCCAATTCGCAGCAAGTTGTCCTCGCCCAGCTGGTGAATCCGCTCGCTGTTATCGCGGATTTCACTCACGGCGCCACTTTGCTGGGCCGTCACATCGGCGATCCGCACGGCGGTGTCGGAAATGGTCTGGATCGCCCCGACGATTTCATCCAGCGCGCCGTCAGCCGCCTGGGCTTGTTCGGCAGTGGCCTCGGCGTGTTCGACCTGGGCACGCATGCCTTCCACCGATTGCCGGGCGGCGGTTTGCAGGCCGGCGATCAGGTGCTGGATTTCGGCGGTGGCGCCAGCGGTGCGCTGGGCCAGGGAGCGCACCTCATCGGCCACCACGGCGAACCCGCGCCCGGCTTCACCGGCCCGGGCGGCTTCGATGGCGGCGTTCAGCGCCAGCAGGTTGGTCTGGTCGGCAATCGAGCGAATCACCGTGAGAACGCCGCCGATGGTCGCGGACTCTTCGGCGAGTTTCTCGATCATCTGCGCATTTATCTGCACTTCGCCGACCAATGCGTGCAACCCGGTCAGGCTCAGGCCGATCACCCGTTGGCCCTGCTCGACGGCCTGGCCCGCGCTGCGGCTGGCCTCGGCAGCCTGGCTGGCGTCGCCGGCGACCTGCTGGATAGTCGCTTCCAGTTCGCCCAGGGAATCGCGAATCTGCGCGGTATCACCGGCCTGGCGCTCGGCCCCGTCGTGCATGCCGCTGCTCAACTCCGCCAGCGCGCTGCTGCTGCCGGCCACTTGCTCGGCGTTGCCTCTGATGGTGCCCACCAGGTCCACCAGGTAGGCGCGCAGGCGGTTCAGGGACTCTTCGATATCGTGCAGTTCGCGGTTGGTCTTGCCCAGGGCAATGTGTTGGCTGAAGTCACCTTCGGCCCAGGTGGACAAAGCGGGCGCCAGGTTGGTCAGCACCCGCGCCAGGCGCCGCTGCAAGGTGTCGATCAAGAGGGCGATCAGCAGAATCAGGCCGATCATCACGCCTTGCATCAGCCGCACTTCGCCCTGGATCTGCGCGTGCTGGGCGCGCACCACAGGCTCCAGCCCGGCGATGGCTTGCTGCACGGCGTTGATTTTCAGGTGGGCGGCGGTGGCCAGTTCGGTGCGTTGCTGGATTTGTTCGCGGGTGCGTTTCAGCTCGGCGGGGTAGCGGGTCAGCAGGCTGTTGAGTTCGCGCTTGAGGTCGACGCCGGTGTCCTGGGCCACGGTTTTTTCAGTGTTTTCCAGGCCCATCATGGCCGAGAAATCGTCGGTACTGGACTCGCTGCTGGCGGTCACCCCCAGTAATGGCAGCTGCCCCAGCACGTCAGCCTGGCTGCGGATATTACTGACTTCGCGCTCCACATCGTCGGCCAGTTCGCTGCGCCCGCTGCTCACCAGCTTGTCCCGGGCCAGGGAGAGTTTCGCCAGGTGCTGGGACGCAGCGAGCAACGGCGGCAGATAGCGCGCCGCCTCGGGCGTACTGACGCCGCTGGCGTACTGGTTCAGTTGCTCCAGGTTGGCACCGAGTTCGCGTTCGGCTTGCAGCAACAGGGCTTGCGGGTCGCCGGCCAGCTTACCGGCGGCCAGCAGGTCGGTCTTGCCGAAGGTGTCCAGGTCGGCAAGGCTGGGACGCAGGTTTTGCGCCAGCTCTGCGGGTAACTCATCCAGCTGCTGCAACAGGTTTTCCAGACTCTGGCTGGCGCTGCTCAGGCGCAGGGCGTCGCCGCTGGCGAGGTAATCGTCGATATTGCGCGCGGCCTGGTTCTGGAACGTCTGTGACAGGCCAAGGTAGCGCTCCATCAGCAGGTAAGGCCGTTCCAGGGCACGTTGCGACCACCAGAGCGTAGCGCCCAGGGCCAGGCAAACGGCGACCAGAAGGAGGGTGTTCAGATTCGTCAGCAGCTTCAGGCGCATGCGTGGTTTCAACCGACAGCAGAAGTAAGTGCCTGAAGTTATTGCGTTTCCATTACAGAGTTATGACGGATTCGGTGGATTCCGGTGAAAAGGTGGCACTTTGCTTTGATGCGCGCGCCGACATCACCCGGTTACGCCCGGCATCCTTGGCGCGGTACAGCGCCTCGTCGGCCTGGGCCGCCATCATCAGGCTGTCGGAGCCGTCGCAGAGCTCCACCACGCCGGCACTGAAGGTGCACCACAAATCCTGGGGCTGGGCGGGATAGTGAATCTCGGCAAAGCGCCCGCGAATCTCGTCAAGTACTTGGCAAGCCCTGTCGAGGTCGGTGTCGGGCATCACGATGGCAAATTCTTCGCCGCCGTAACGGCCTATATAGTCGGTCTTGCGCAGGCGCTGCTTGAGAAACAGCGCGAGGCTCTTGATCACCCGGTCGCCCATGGGGTGGCCGTGGCTGTCGTTGACCCGCTTGAAGTGGTCGATGTCGAGCATCGCAAAACTCAGCGGCTTGCTCTCGCGGCGCGCGCGGAAGCTGCAGTCTTCGAGCAGTTGCAGGATGTGGGTGTGGTTGTACAGCCCGGTGAGGCTGTCGCGCACCATCCGCGCCTTGAGGTTGCGTGCCCGCGCGGCGCGGTTGCGTACGGTGGTGATCAGGTGCCGGGGCTTGATCGGCTTGGTGAGGAAGTCGTCGCCGCCTTCGCTCATGGCGTCCAGTTGCTTGTCCAGGTCGTCTTCGGCCGAGAGGTAGATGATCGGCACGCTGACGTAGCGGTCATTGTGACGGATCACCTTGGCCAACTCGGTACCGGTGCAGGCCGGCATATACATGTCGAGGATGATCAGGTCGGGCTGGAAGTCCGCCAGCTCGGCCATGGCCTGGATCGGTTCGATCAGGGTGCGGGTGACGATGCCGGCGCTGTTGAGCAGGCGCTCGGTGTGCATCGCCTGGGCCCGCGAGTCGTCGATGATCAGCACTTTATAAGGTTCGTACTGGGCGACGCAGGTCAGCACTTCGATTTTTTCCAGCAGGCTCGACGCCTCCAGGGTGCCGGTGAGGAACTCCTGGCCGCCGGCGCGCACGGCGGCCAGGCGGGTTGGGGTGTCGGTTTCGTGCAGGCTGAAAAACAGCAGTGGCAGCTTTTGCTCCAGGCCTTCCTGGGCTTCGGCGGCGAGCTTCAGGCCGAGGCCGGCGCCGCAGAAATCCACATCCATCACAATGGCCGCCGGCAAGCGCTCGGCCATGGATGAGCGAAACGCCGCCACGCTGTCGAGGGACTGGGCGCTCAAGCCGAAAAATTCCAGCTGCTTGGCCAGGCGGTCGGCGCGGTCGTGATCGGCCAGCATCACGTAGATCGGCTTGCGCATCGGCGGCAGCAGGGTTTGTTCCAGCTGGTCGCCCTGGCGCAGCCCGGTGCGCGACAGGCGCTGCATCAAACGGTTGAGTTCGGTGATCAGGTGGCTGCTCAGGCGGCCGCGGTTGTCGTCCACCGCCTTGAGTGAAGCGCCGATCTGGTGCGCCAGTTGGCCGTGTTCCGGCTGCTCGAAGCGCTCGGCAAAACGCAGCAGGCGCAGGTTGGCCTCACTGAGCTCGGACAAGTCAGTGGTCGACCATTCGCTGCGTTGCAGGCGCTGCCAGATCTCAAGAATTTGACGTGCCTGATGAATTACCCGCTGGGCAAAATGGTGCTTGAGACGCTCACGGCTGGGGTCTTCTGGCTCGGTCATATCCTGACTACTAGTTAGGCTGCATGCTGAGGTCGAACTGATGGCTCTATGCTAGCACCTCTTTTCCGTTGCACGAGTGTCATACGTCAATTAACTGCAAGGTCGCAGAGATTCATTTATCGACCATGCAGTCGCGCGGGCGTAAACAGCGTGCATCCTTTATAGTCGAACCGCGTACTCGCGCCACCCTGGCTAAAAGCGCCGCACTGCTCGGCACGATGGGGCAGGGTTGTGGTCGTAGCTATTGAACTCAAGTGATTGAAAGGATATCGCCATGCTGGACTGGAAAAACCGCGCAGGCAGTGCAAAGGGCCCGGCCCCTGAAACTAAGTCGGCCCCCCGCAGCTATTTCCGTAACCTGCTGATGAGCCGCGCGTTGCTCTCGCTGGTTGCGTTGTACCTGTTGGTCACCGGTGCCCTGGGTTGGTACTGGAGCGAAGAGCCTGCGTTGTTCCCGGTCCAGCAGAATGCGCAAATTGCCGCCGAGAAGGACGGCAAGCAGATGGTGGTGGGCTTTACCACCGTCGAAACCCTCAAGACGGTGGTGGGCACCCTGCTGAACAAGCCGGGTGGCTACATTTCCAACGACCGTTTCCCGCCGGGCCTGTGGATGGACAACATGCCGAGCTGGGAATACGGCGTACTGGTGCAGGTGCGTGACCTGACCCGTGCCCTGCGCAAGGACTTCGCCCGCTCCCAGTCGCAGTCGGCGGAAGACGCAGACCTGGCCAAGGCCGAACCGCGCTTCAACTTCGACAACAAGAGCTGGGTGCTGCCGTCCAGCGAGTCGGAATACCAGGAAGGCATCAATTCCCTGAGCCGCTACGAAGCGCGCTTGTCCGACCCGAATCAAAAAGGCGCGCTGTTCTATGCACGTGCCGACAACCTCAACAACTGGCTGGGTGATGTGGCGACTCGCCTGGGTTCGCTGTCGCAACGGCTGTCGGCCAGTGTGGGCCGGGTCAAGCTCAACACCGCGCTGAAAACCGAAGCGCTGGCGCCGGGTGAAGTGCCGCAGGTCGACGAAGAAGTGGTGGAAACCCCGTGGATGCAGATCGACAACGTGTTCTACGAAGCCCGCGGCCAGGCCTGGGCCCTGTCGCACCTGCTGCGCGCCATTGAAGTCGACTTCGCCGATGTGCTGGCCAAGAAGAACGCCACCGTCAGCGTGCGCCAGATCATTCGTGAGCTGGAAGCTTCGCAAGAGCCGGTATGGAGCCCGATGATTCTCAACGGCAGTGGCTTTGGCATCCTGGCCAACCATTCGCTGGTCATGGCCAACTATATTTCCCGGGCCAACGCTGCAGTGATCGACCTGCGTCAGCTCCTGAACCAGGGTTGATGATGGACGCTTCCACCAGGGAGGCAGCGCACCGCGCCGCCTCCGACGCCGAACTGATTGCCTGGGTCGACGAGCAGGACAACCTGCTCGGCAGCCTCGTACGTTCCGATCTGCGCCGGCGCGGGCTGATCGGGCGCTGCACCTTTATTTTCCTGTTCAACTCGGCCGGTGAGCTGTGTGTGCACCGGCGCACCCTGAGCAAAGCCATGTACCCGGGTTTCTGGGACACGGCGGCGGGCGGAATGGTGGCGGCCCACGAGTCCTATGCCGAGTCGGCGGCCCGTGAGCTGGAAGAGGAGCTGGGTGTCAGCGGCGTCGAACTGACCGCCCACGATCACTTCTACTTCGAAGACGGCGACAGCCGGCTCTGGTGCACCTCGTTCTCGGCCGTGTGGGACGGGCCGCTGCGAATCCAGCCGGAAGAAGTCATGGAGGCGCGCTTTCTGCCCCTGGCGACGGTGCTTCAGGAGGCCGAGCAAAAGCCCTATTGCCCGGATGCCCAGGAAGGGTTGCGTCGTTATTTGGCCCTGCGTCGCTAAAGTTGCATAAATTGGCGCGATTTGGCTCTTAGCAAGGGGCGTTTTTGCCGTTACACTGCGCGACTTTTCAGGCTGAACCGCTGTTGTTCCACCCTGTAGGAGCGAGCTTGCTCGCGAAAAACGTAAGCACGACGCGTGCTGTCTGAAGGCCCGCGTTATCGTTGACGACCTTCGCGAGCAAGCTCGCTCCTACAGTGGTTTGAACATCGGCGGTTCAGTAGCGCTGCCCCTGCCTGAGTGGGGCTTCGCGGTCGATGACCCCATCGATCAGTCTTTGTCCTCCCAAGAGGATTGCCGGTGGCCAAAAAAGCCGCATCCTTCGCCGCCCTTGGTGGCCTGGTATTTTCCACCGACGCAGGTCGACACTGCCCGGACTGTCGCCAGCCCGTGGACGCTTGTACCTGCAAAACAACCCTGATTCCCGAAGGCGATGGTATTGCCCGCGTTCGTCGCGAGAGCAAGGGCCGTGGCGGCAAGACAGTGACCACCATCACTGGCGTGCCCCTGGCCGAAGAAGCCTTGAAGGAACTGGCCACCACGCTGAAAAAGCGCTGTGGCACCGGTGGCGCCCTGAAAGACGGCGTGATCGAGATCCAGGGCGACCACGTCGAGTTGCTGTTGGCCGAGCTGATCAAGCTGGGTTACAAGGCGAAGAAATCCGGCGGCTAGCAGCCTCTGTGAAAACCACCCCGATAGCCCGCTGGCTGAACGCGAACTGTCGTCCCCATGGTTTTCACAGAGCCTGTTCCTGACCGGTGTCTAAACTCTGTCCTGCAAGTGGGGTCTACCCCTCTCACAGGCAAATCGTCATTTTCATTCTTTAGACTGCGCCAGCCTCTGATCAGGCCGGTGCACTTCGACTTCATTTATAGGGGACTTCGATGTCCGTACGACGCACACGCAAAGACGATGGCAGCCAATGGACAGTTGCGGACAGCCGCAGTGTTTACGGGATTCGCCATTGGGGGGCCGGGTATTTCGCGATCAATGATGCCGGTCGCGTTGAAGTCCGTCCGAACGGCCCGAACAGCACGCCTGTGGACCTGTACGAGCAAGTCGACGAGCTGCGCAAAAGCGGCCTGTCCCTGCCGTTGCTGGTGCGCTTCCCCGACATCCTGCAAGACCGCGTGCGCCAGCTGACCGGCGCGTTCGACTCCAATATCGAGCGCCTGGAATACCAGAGCAAATACACCGCGCTGTACCCGATCAAGGTGAACCAGCAGGAAGCGGTGATCGAGAACATCATCGCCACCCAGGACGTGTCCATTGGCCTGGAAGCCGGCTCCAAGCCCGAGCTGCTGGCCGTGCTGGCCCTGGCGCCGAAAGGCGGCACCATCGTCTGCAACGGTTACAAGGACCGTGAGTTCATCCGCCTCGCGCTGATGGGCCAGAAGCTGGGCCACAACGTGTTCATCGTGATCGAGAAAGAATCCGAAGTCGGCCTGGTGATCGAAGAAGCCGCCAACCTCAAGGTCAAGCCTCAGGTCGGCCTGCGGGTGCGCCTGTCGTCCCTGGCGTCGAGCAAGTGGGCGGACACCGGCGGCGAGAAATCCAAATTCGGTCTGTCGGCGGCGCAATTGTTGTCGGTGGTCGAGCGCTTCCGCGCGGCGGGCCTGGACCAGGGCATCCGCCTGCTGCACTTCCACATGGGTTCGCAGATCGCCAACCTGGCCGACTACCAGCACGGGTTCAAGGAAGCCATTCGTTACTACGGCGAACTGCGCAACCTCGGCCTGCCGGTAGACCACATCGACGTGGGCGGCGGCCTGGGCGTGGACTACGACGGTACCCACTCGCGTAACGCCAGCTCGATCAACTACGACATGGACGACTACGCCGGCGTGGTCGTGGGCATGCTCAAGGAATTCTGCGACGCGCAGAGCCTGCCGCACCCGAACATCTTCTCCGAGAGCGGCCGTTCCCTGACCGCCCACCACGCCATGCTGGTGGTGCAAGTCACTGACGTCGAGAAACACAACGACGACGTGCCGCTGATCGAAAACAAGGAAAGCCTGCCGGAAACCGTGCAATGGCTGGTGGACCTGCTGGGCCCGACCGACATTGAAATGGTCACCGAAACCTACTGGCGCGCCACTCACTACATGAGCGACGTGGCAACCCAGTACGCCGACGGCAAGATCACCCTGGCCGAGAAGGCCTTGGCTGAACAATGCTACTTCGCCGTCTGCCGCCGCCTGCACGACTCGCTGAAAGCCCGTCAGCGTTCCCACCGCCAGGTGCTGGACGAACTCAACGACAAGCTGGCCGACAAATACATCTGCAACTTCTCGGTCTTCCAGAGCCTGCCGGACACCTGGGCCATCGGCCAGGTGCTGCCGATATTGCCGCTGCATCGCCTCGACGAAGAGCCGTTGCGCCGTGCGGTGCTGCAGGATTTGACCTGCGACTCCGACGGCAAGATCAAGCAGTACGTGGATGAGCAAAGCATCGAGACCAGCTTGCCGGTGCACGCTGTGAAAGAAGGCGAGGACTACCTGCTGGGGATCTTCCTGGTGGGTGCCTACCAGGAAATTCTCGGCGACATGCACAACCTGTTCGGTGACACCGACTCGGTGAACATCTACCAGCGTGACGACGGGTCGGTGTACAGCGCCGGGATCGAGACCCACGACACCATCGAAGACATGCTGCGCTACGTGCACTTGTCGCCGGAGGAGTTGATGACTCACTACCGTGACAAGTGCGCCAGCGCGAAGATCACGGCGGCGGAGCGGACTCAGTTCCTGGATGCGTTGCGTCTTGGTTTGACGCGTTCGTCGTACCTGTCCTCGTAAGCACACCGCTTCCAGGCTGACAAAGATCTCAATGTGACAGAGATCCAGTGTGGGAGCGGGCTTGCTCGCGAAGGCGGTGTGTCAGTCGATACATGTGCAGACTGATACACCGCCTTCGCGAGCAAGCCCGCTCCCACATTTGGATCGCCGCAAGTCCTGCAGTTTTTATAGGGCCTGAATAATGTCGAAAAAGCTCCTGCAAGTGTTCACCCTGGCCATCGCGACGCTGCTCGCAGCCTGCTCCCCGATCAAAGTGCTCAACGCACTCACCCCCACCAGCACCTTCACCAAAACCTCCTCCCTCGCCTACGGCGATGACCCCCGCCAGAAACTCGATATCTACCGCCCCGTCACCGCCTTGCCCGACGCGCCCGTCGTGGTGTTTTTCTATGGCGGCAGCTGGAACAGCGGCTCAAAGGATGACTACGGTTTCGTCGGCGAAGCCCTGGCTTCGCGCGGCATCGTGGTGGTGATCGCCGACTACCGGCTTTACCCGCAAGTGCGCTACCCACTGTTTTTGCAGGACGGCGCCCAAGCAGTCGCGTGGGCGTATCAGCACAGTGCCGAATACGGCGGCGATCCCCGCAAGCTGTATGTGATGGGCCACAGTTCCGGTGCCTACAACGCCGCAATGTTGGCGCTGGACCCGCAGTGGCTGGCCGGGGTCGGCCTGTCGCCGTCAGTCTTCAAGGGCTGGATCGGCCTCGCCGGGCCGTATGATTTCCTGCCGATTGAAAACCGTGATGTGCGCCCGGTGTTCTTCTACCCGGACTCGCCGCCCGATTCCCAACCCATCAACCACGTGAGCCAAAGCGCGCCCCCCAGCCTGTTGATTGCTTCGGTGGACGACAACCTGGTCAACCCCAAGCGCAACACCGGCGGGTTGGCGAAAAAGCTGCGAGCGGCGGGTGTGCCGGTGGAGGAGTTCTACTTCACCAAGACCAGCCACGCCACATTGGTGGCGTCGATGTCCCGGCCGCTGCGCTGGCTGGCGCCCGTGCTGGACCGGGTCACGGCGTTTATCACGTTCACGCCGGGCCAGTAAGCCAGCGGTCCTGCTTGTTCAGGCGCCAGGCAATTGCCCACAGCGTCAGGCTGCGCAGGGCCATGAACAACAGGAAGGTTATCCACAAGCCGTGGTTGCCCAGGCCCTGCAAGGCCCAGGCGAAGGGCAGCACAATCACCACCGTCAGCAGCATGCCGTTGCGCATTTCCCGGGCGCGGGTGGCGCCGATGAACAGGCCGTCCAGCAGGTAGCTCCACACGGCGATCAACGGCAGTACGGCGAGGTAGGGCAGGTAGATGTCGGCGGTTTCGCGCACGCTCGGAATATCGGTTTGCATGGCGATAAACAGGTGGCCGAACACGGCGAACAGGATCGCGAAGCCGATACTCGCCAGCAACGACCAACCACAGGCCACCACCAGCGAGCGGCGCAAGGCCTGGCGGTCGTGGGCGCCGATGGCGTGGCCGCACAAGGCTTCCACGGCGTGGGCCAGTCCGTCCAGGGCGTGGGCCGTCAGCAACAGACCATTGAGCAGCAGCGCATTCGCCGCCACCGTGGCATCCCCCAAGCGAGCGCCTTGCACGGTGATCATGAAAAACACTGATTGCAGGGCCAGGCTGCGGATGAAGATATCGCGGTTCACCGCCAGCAGCGGGCGCCAGCTTTGCCACAGCTTGAGCGCGGCCCAGGCGATATGGCCGGGGTAGGCGCGCAGGGCTTTTTGGGTGAGGGCCAGGCCGAGCAGGGCGCCGGTCCATTCGGCGATCACCGAGGCGCGGGCCGAGCCGACCACACCCCAATCCAGACCCAGCACGAACCACAGGTTGAGCGCGATGTTCACAAGGTTGGTGGTCAGCAGAATCGCCAGCGGCGCGCGGGCGTTCTGGGTGCCGAGGAACCAGCCCACCAGCGCATAGCTGGCCAGCGCTGCGGGCAGGCCGAAGAGGCGGGTGTGGAAGAATTCGCGGGTCAGTTGGTTAAGTTCGGGCGAGGGCTGCATCCAGTCCAGCACCAGGCCGCTTAACGGAATGCCGATACTGCCCAGCAACATCGCCAGGCCCAGCGCCAGCAGCAGTCCTTGCAACAGAATCTGCCGCAGCGCGGCGCCATCACCACGCCCGGCGGCCTGGGCGGCAAACCCGGTGGAGCCCATGCGCAGGAAGCCCATGGCCCAGGCGAGGAAGGTGTACAGGCTGGCGCCAACGGCCACGGCGCCGAGTTGGTGGGCGTGGGGCAGGTGGCCGATGACCATGCTGTCCACCAGCGCTACCAGTGGTACGGAGATGTTCGACAAAATCATCGGCGCGGCGAGGGCCCACACGCGGCGGTGGGTGGGGCGGTCGCGCCAGTCGGTTAGCAGGGAAGTCATGCGGGCTCCTTTGGGGAGCGGTAGTGTAACTGTCCATTAGCTGCGCCGCAGGGCCAATGTGGGAGCGGGCTTGCTCGCGAAAGCGGTGTGTCAGTCGCCGGATGTATTGGCTGAT
>NZ_JACARS010000089.1:0-51143 GCF_013386485.1 Pseudomonas sp. P7758
AAACAGCCACAGCGACCACCAGCCGCGGCGGTTTTTCTTGAAGCGTTCAAAGCGCCGCCGGGCCACGGGAGAGAGCTTGAGCATCAGGCGTTCCTCGCGGCGAAGTCGATACGCGGGTCCACCAGGGTGTAGCAGAGGTCACCGATGAGTTTTATCAAAAGGCCAAACAGCGTGAAGATAAACAACGAACCGAACACCACCGGATAGTCCCGTGAAACCGCCGCTTCGTAGCTCATGCGACCGAGGCCATCGAGGGAGAAAATCACCTCGATCAGCAGCGAACCGGCAAAGAACACCGCGATAAATGCCTGGGGAATCCCCGAGATCACCAACAGCATGGCATTGCGGAACACATGCCCGTAAAGCACCCGGCGTTCACTCAAGCCTTTGGCCCGGGCGGTGACCACGTACTGGCGGGTGATTTCATTGAGGAACGAGTTTTTCGTGAGGATGGTCAAGGTGGCGAAGCCGCCGATCACCAGGGCGCTGACCGGCAGTACCAGGTGCCAGAAGTAATCGGCGATCTTGCCGACGGTGCTCAACTGGTCAAAGTTTTCCGAGACCAGCCCGCGCACCGGAAACCAGTTCAACGAAGTGCCGCCGGCGAACACCACGATCAGGAACATCGCAAACAGAAACGCCGGCATCGCATAGCCAATCACGATCGCGGTGCTGCTCCACACATCGAAACTGCTGCCATGGCGCACCGCCTTGCGAATCCCCAGCGGGATCGACACCAGGTAGGTGATCAAGGTGGCCCACAGGCCGAGGGAAATGGTCACCGGCATCTTTTCGAGGATCAGGTCGGTCACGCTTTTGCCACGGAAGAAACTGTTGCCGAAGTCCAGCTGGGCGTAGCTCTTGAGCATCAGCCACAGGCGTTCCGGCGCGGGCTTGTCGAAGCCGTATTGTTTTTCGATGTCCTTGATCAGTTTCGGGTCCAGGCCACGGCTGGCCCGGGAGCCGCTGCTGAGGCTTTCGGCAGACGAGCCGCCGACGCCACCGCCACCGATGCCTTGCAGGTGGGCGATGGCCTGTTCCACCGGCCCGCCGGGCGCGGCCTGCACGATAACGAAATTCACCAGCAGGATAATCACCAGGGTGGGAATGATCAGCAGCAAGCGCCGCACGATATAGGCAAACATCAGCGGGCTCCCGGGCGTTTGGTCAGTTCGGCTTTCATCTGTTCATTGGTCAGCGGCGTGGGGCTGATTTCCCACCAGGTTTCCAGGGCCTCATCGGTCTTGGCTTCCACGGCCGGGCGGCCGAAGCGGTTCCACCACGCGGCGGAGGTGCCCGGCGGGTAGTAGTTGGGGATCCACAGGTAATTCCATTGCAGCACGCGGTCCAGGGCGTGGGCGTAACTGAGCATCAGCGACTGGGTATCGGCCTTGACCAGGCCGTTGATCAGGCTGTCGACGGCCGGGTCTTTCAGCACCATGTAGTTGTTGGCGCCGGTATCAAACGCGGCGGCCGAACCGAAGTAGTTGTACAGCTCCATCCCCGGCGAGGTGGTAACCGGGAAGCCGGTGACGATCATGTCGTAGTCCCGGGCCATCAGGCGGTTGACGTATTGCGAGGAGTCAATGCGGCGGATGTTGAGGGTGATGCCGATCTGCGCCAGGTTGCGCTTGTACGGCAACAACAGGCGCTCAAGGCCGTTCTGGGCGTTGAGGAAGGTGAACTCCAGCGGCTCGCCCTCGGCATTCACCAGCTTGTCACCGTCGGGCTTCCAGCCGGCCTGTTCCAGCAGGGCCAGGGCTTGCAGCTGCTTGTCGCGGATCATCCCGGTACCGTCGGTGGTGGGGGCCTTGAACACCTGGGTGAAGACTTCGTCGGGAATCTGCCCGCGCAAAGGTTCCAGGATCGCCAGTTCCTGGGCGTCCGGCAGTTGGGTCGCCGCCAGCGGGCTGTTGGAGAAGAAGCTTTGCTGACGGATGTACATGTTGCGCATCATCTGCCGGTTGGCCCACTCGAAGTCCCACAGCATGGCCAGGGCCTGGCGCACGCGGCGGTCCTTGAACATCGGTTTTTGCACGTTGAATACGTAGCCCTGGGCCGGCTGCGGTGCCTCCTTGGCCAGGTGCGCGCGTTGCAGGCGGCCATCATCGAGGGCCGGGCCGTTGTAGCCGATGGAGTAGCCGGTGGCGGAGAATTCGCGGTTGAAGTCGTAGGCACCGCCCCGCAGGACCTGGCGCGCGACTTCGGTGTCGCCGAAGTATTCCAGGCTCAGGTGATCGAAGTTGTACAGGCCACGGCTGATGGGCAGGTCTTTGCCCCACCAGTTCGGGTCACGCTTGAACGTGATGGTGTTGCCGGCATCCACCTTACTGATGGTGTAGGGGCCGCTGCCGAGGGGAATCTCGTAGCCGCCGCCGTCGGCGAAGTTGCGGGTCTTCCACCAATGCTCGGGGAACACCGGTAGGGTCGCGACATCCAGGGGCAGGGTGCGGTTTTCGTTGCTGGAGAAATCGAAGCGCACCTGGCGCAGGCCTTCGACTTCGACGTGTTTGACGTCGGCGAACAGCGTGCGGTAGCGCAGGCTGCCCTGGGTCATCAGCAGGTCAAAGGAGTAACGCACGTCTTCGGCGGTGATCGGTTGGCCATCGGCGAAACGCGCCTTGGGGTTCAGGTAGAAACGCAGGGACAGACCGTCGTCTGACCGCTCCATCTTTTCCGCCACCAGGCCGTAGACCGTGTAGGGCTCGTCCAGCGAACGCAGGGCCAGGGGCGAATACAGCCAGCCGTCGACCTGGCTGACCCCGATGCCTTTGTCTCCATAAGGCAGTACATGGTCGTAGCGCCCGATTTCGATCGCCGAACGCCGCAGGCTGCCGCCCTTGGGGGCATTGGGGTTGGCGTAGTCGAAATGGGTGAAGCCGGGTTGGTATTTGGCCGGCTCGCCGTACACGGTCAATGCCGATTGCGGCGCGGCGATCACGGCGGTGCTGGCCAGCAACAGGGCCAGGGTGGAGCAAAACAGGGTAGAAAAAGCGACTCGCATTATCAGCCTTGGGCGCCGGGTGAAGAGGTAAAGGGATTTGTACGCTATGCGCGTACGCCTCGCCAGTCATCACACTGTCACAGATGCACAACGGCCCACCAAAGGGTGGGCCGTTGTTTTAAACATTAGCGCGGACTGGATCAGTCCTGACGGCTGGTTACTTCCAGCAGGTGATAACCGAACTGGGTTTTCACTGGGCCTTGCACGGTGTTGACCGGGGCGCTGAATACGACGGTGTCGAATTCCTTGACCATTTGGCCCGGGCCGAACGAACCGAGGTCGCCGCCTTGACGGCTGGACGGGCAGGACGAGTTGGCTTTGGCAACTTCGGCGAAGTCGGCGCCGCCTTCGATTTGCGCTTTCAGTTCGTTGCACTTGTCTTCGGTGGCAACGAGGATGTGACGGGCGGTGGCTTTGGCCATGAGGGGTATCTCCTTGGGTAAAAATGCTGAGCGTACCGGATTCAGGTGGTTATTTCCTGGCAAAGTTCCCCTGGGTTGCCTGGACGGTCAGGATCGGGCCATTACGCCGCTGTGGGTCAGCCAATTGATAAACAGCGCAAACAGCTCCGCCTGGGAGTTGATTTCAAGCTTGGTATACAAATGCTTGCGGTGCATGCGCACGGTTTCCGGGGAAATGCCCAGCACCTGCGCGGTGGATTTCACCGAGTGCCCGCGCAATATCAGGTGGGCGATTTCCCGTTCGCGCACGGTCAATACGCCGCTGCCAAAATGCATGAACGCCGCTTCAATCTGCTGATGCACCTGGGTCTGGGTGAAGGCCTCGTCGCTGATCACCTTGCATAGCCCGCCCGTGGTGCCGAAGCGGCGCAGCAGTTCGCGCACGATGGGTTGGGCGGTTCGTTGCAGTGCCAGTTGTTCGTCGCTGAACTGGCCGGCACTCAGCCCCTGGAACATGCACAACGAAATCTTGCTGTTGGGGCACAGGTCGACGATGTAGTAGCTCTCCTGGGCGCCGCCGCTGCGCAGGTAGTAGGTTTTGTAGTACTCGCTGTTGAAGAAATCGTCCGGGGCGATCTGCGCCAGGTGGTAGAAACCTTCGGCCAGGCCCTTGTCTACCGCGAGGCAGAACGGGTCCAGCAGGTAGCCCCGGGAGAAGTAACGGTTGATGATCTCTTCGTAGTGCGGCCGGGGGATGCCTTGCTGGTAGAGCAAGTGTGGCGCCTGGCCCTGGCGCTCCAGGCTGATCATCATCGATTCGATAGGGGTCAGCGCACTGAGGGCGCAGGCCAGGTGTTCAAGAAATGACGCTTCGTCGACGCTGGCGAAGGCGTGGGCCAACGCACCATTCCAGGCGTCAAGCACCTGGAAGGACGGGGCAGGGCAGTGATCGGCATGCTCGTTCATGCCGGCCAGTCTACCCGCCGGCCAGGGCCCCGGCAAAAGCACCGGGGCGCCCAGGCTCATCGGCCTTGATACTCGCCGCTCTGGCGCAGCTCTTCGGCGGTGTCGAGGATGCACTGGCGCAGGATTTCCACCACTTGATCCACCTGGGCATGGGTGATGATCAGCGGCGGCGACATCACATTCAGGTGGCCAATGGGCCGTACCAGCAAGCCTTTGGCCTGGGCCCGCAGGTGGATCTTCTCGCCGATGTTCACCGCGTCCGGCAGCAGCGCCTTGGTGTGTTTGTCGGCGACGAACTCAATGCAGGCCATCAGCCGCTGGCAGCGCACATCGCCCACCAGCGGCAGGCTGGCCAGGGTTTGCAGGCGCTGTTCGAGGTACACGCCGACGTCTTCGACATGGGCCAGCAGGTTCTCCCGCTCGATGATCTCGATGTTCTTCAGCGCCGCCACGCAACTCACCGGGTGGCCGCTGTAGGTGAAGCCGTGGGTAAAGCAGCGGCCCTTGCCCGGTTCGCCGATCACTTGCCAGATGCGGTCCGAGAAAATACACGCGCCCAACGGCAGGTAGCCGGACGTCAGGCCCTTGGCGGTGGTGATGATGTCCGGTTGCATGTCGAACACTTCCTGGGAGGCGAAGAATTTTCCCAGCCGGCCGAAGGACGTCACCACTTCATCCGCCACGTAGAGCAGGTCATAACGTTGGCAGACTTCCCACATGCGCCGGTGGTAACCCTTGGGCGGAATGATCACGCCGCCCGAGCCCATGATCGGTTCGGCAAAGAACGCGGCCACTTTGTCGGCGCCGATGGTCAGGATCTTGTCTTCGAACTCATCCACCAGGAAATCGAGGAACTGCGCCTCGCTCATGCCCTGCGGCGCCCGGTAGTAGTTGGGGCACGAAATGTGGTGGAACAAGTCGCTCATGAAATCGAATTCCGGCGCGCGGTCGGCGGCCTTGTTGCCGATGGACATCGTGAGGAACGTCGAGCCGTGATACGCACTGAAGCGCGAGATGATGTGTTTCTTCTCATGCTTGCCGCGACTGTTCTGATAGAACTGCACCAGACGATAGGCGGTATCGACAGCCGTGGAACCGCCGGTGGTCAGGAACACATGATCAAGATCGCCGGGAGCCAGGCTGGCAAGCTTGGCGCACAGTTCGATAGCGGTGACGTTGGCCATGTCGCAGAACGGGTTGGAGTACGCCAGCTGGCGAACCTGGTTGGCGATGGCGTCTGCCATTTCCTCGCGGCCCAGGCCGATATTCGTACACCACATGCCGCCGACCGCATCCAGGTAGCGGTTGCCGGCGGTGTCGTAGATGTAGGCGCCGTCACCCGCCGCGATATTCAGTGAGCCTTGTTCACGGTGTTCGTCGAACATATGAAAACCGTGCATGTAATGGGCCTTGTCGGCGGCGTCCAGTTGGTCGTGGTCGAACTGGGCGAAAAAGTCAGGATTTGGCAGGGTCATGGCGTTTACCTTCAATGGCTGGGTTTCACTTGCCGGTCTTCACGGCATTCCAGGTACGGGTGATCAGGCGCACGGCGGCTTGGGACTGGCTTTTCTGGGTGAACAAGCGCTGCATCGTCGCCGGGTCCGGGTAGATGGCCGGGTTGTCGCGTATATCGGCATTTACAAAGGGCTTGGAGGCCAGGTTGCTGTTGGCGTAGTGAATGGTGTTGCTGACGCCGGCGATCACTTGCGGTTGCAGGAGGAACTCGATGAACTTGTGGGCATTCGCCACATGGGGTGCGTCGGCCGGGATGTAGAAGTTATCGAACCAGATCAGCGAGCCTTCCCTGGGGATGAAGTAACCCAGGTTGACCTTGGCCCCGGCTTCCGCCGCCCGGGCCTGGGACGTGGCGTAGTCGCCGGACCAGGTGGTGGCCATGCACAGCTCGCCATTGGCCAGGCCGTTGATAAAACCGCTGGAGTCGAATTTGCGGATGTACGGGCGCACGGCCATCAGCACGTCCTGAGCGGCCTTGAGGTCTTTGGGCGCCACGCTGTTGGGGTCCAGGCCGAGGTAGGTCAGGGCCAGCGGGATCATGTCGGTAGGGGAGTCCATGAAGGTGATGCCACAGTCGGCGAAGCGCGAAACGATCTTGGGATCGAAGATCATCGCCAGTGAGCCGATGGGCGCATCTGGCATGCGTTCCTTGATCTTGTCGATGTTGTAGGTCACGCCATTGCTGCCCCAGGTGTAAGGCGCGGAATAGGTCACGCCCGGATCATGGGTTTCCAGGCTTTTCAGCACTTGCGGGTCGAGGTTGTTCCAGTCCGGCAGCAGCGCTTTGTTGAGGGGCTGGAAGGCCTTGGCCTTGATCAGCAGCGGCACCAGGGACGCGTTGAGCACCACCAGGTCATAGCCCGAACGCCCGGACAGCAGCTTGCCCTGCACGGTCTCGTAGGAATCGTAGGTGTCGTAGATCACCTTGATGCCGGTGGCTTTCTCGAAGTCGGCGAGGGTGTGTTCCCCGATGTAATCGGCCCAGTTGTAGATGCGCAAGGTGTTGCCCGGGTCGTCAGCGGCCTGGCTGACGGACGTTGATGCAAGCAAGACAGCGCTGAACAGGGCGATAACGGCTTTATGCATGGCGAACCCACCTTGATGTTGTGCTTGTTGTCAGGCCGAGGGGCTGATTGCACTTTCAGGCAGGTGGCGGGTGGGGCGCCATACCCTGTTCGGGTAGGAGGCGGTCAGGGCAGTACGATGTAGTCGTTTCGCGTGATGACCGGGCGGTGTACGCCGGGTTCCAGGTGGATGTAGCGCCCGTCTACCAGGTCGATGGGCAGGCAGTCGTCGATATCCAGTACGCCGTCGGTGTGGGATTGCGTCCAGTGCGTGAGCATCTGCTGTTTGCCTTGGGCTGCCGCCTCCCTGGCCGTGCGCGCAACCACCAGCAGGTAGTGGTGTGCCTCGCCAAAGACGTTCGATTCATACCCGCCCAGGTTGATGAAGTACAGGCGCGGCGCCCCGGCGTTCGGCGCCAGGTGGCTGAGCTGGACTTTCCAGCCGTCAACGCCATCCACCGTCATCCAGGAGTCGATATGCACACCTTTCTGGCTGCCAAACCAGCCCTCGCGCAGTTGCGGGTAGGCGGCTTCCAGGGTGTCGGCGACGGCGAACACCACATCATGCACTTCGATTTTCGCCCGGGGGTGCTTACCCCCCAACATGACCACAAACAGCATTGCATGCCCTTTCTATGGCTGGGATGGAAAGGGCCACCTTCCTTCGATTGAACCCTTTTGTCCAGTCGGTGCCACACTGTTAATTCGCAAATTCATCAGGAGGTTGTCATGCGCACCATTGATCTGGCCGGCGTACCCGTCCCTGTCATCGGCCAGGGGACCTGGCGCATGGGCGAGGATCCCGGCAAGCGCAGCGCCGAAGTGGCCGCGTTGCAACTGGGTATCGATGAGGGCATGACCCTGATCGATACCGCTGAAATGTATGGCGAAGGCGGTGCCGAAGAAGTCGTCGGCGAGGCGATTCGCGGCAAGCGCGACCAGGTGTTCCTGGTCAGCAAGGTGTACCCGCACAATGCTAGCCACAAGGGCATTCCACGTGCATGTGAGGCCAGCCTCCAGCGCCTGGGCACCGACTACATTGATCTGTATCTGTTGCATTGGCGTGGGCAATACCCCCTTGAAGAAACGGTAGAAGCCTTCGAGCGCATGCGTGAGGCAGGCAAGATCGGTCGTTGGGGTGTGTCCAACTTTGATGTAGCAGACCTGCAGGAGCTGGCTTCCCCGGCCTGTGCCACCAATCAGGTGCTCTACAACATCGAGGAGCGCGGCATCGAGTTCGACCTGCTGCCATGGTGGCAGCAACACAATTTACCCTTGATGGCCTACTGTCCCATCGCCCAGGGTGGCGAGCTGTTGGCCAGCCCGACCCTCAAGCAAATTGCCCGTCGCCACGAGGTCACACCCGCCCAGGTTTCCCTGGCCTGGGTCTTGCGCCAGGACGGGGTGATCGCGATTCCCAAGGCGGTTACGCCAGAGCATGTCCGGCTCAATGCCGCAGCGGCGAAGCTGGTGCTGGATGAGCACGACCTGGACGCGATTGACCGGGTTTTTGGGGCGCCGAAGCGCAAGCATCCGCTGGCGATGGTCTAGTGGCCGACAGAAACGGTGCCGTCCATGGCGATGCCGTTTCTGTTTCGGTGGCTGCTTAGCCGGCTACCGGGCTGCGCCAGTCATCAGAGCCAGAGGTACCGGAGACCTCATGGGTCCAGACGATTTTCCGGTAAGTGAAATACACATCCTCCAGGTGCGTGAAGTGTGCGTTGTTCGGGTCCTGGCAATTGGGCATCCGTGACTGGATGTCCACCAGGATCGCGTCTTCCAACTCGATGGTGAAGTAGTGTTCCTGGGTTCCGGCTGAAGAGGTTCGGTACCACTCAAGGCGGCACTTGACCATTTCCCCGGAGGTCAATGCGCTGAACAGCAATGGCGACGATTTATCGAATACCTTGCTGATCATCAGGGGCTTGTGCACACGCTGGCCGGTGGGCTGGCCGGATTGCGGGTCACGGGGAATGATCACCTGATGCTGGAATGCTTCCACCAGGATCTGGTCTTCATGGCCTTCCTGGTAAATGTTGCCGACCGAGTCCTGGGTGAACGTGCCTGCCGTGATCAAGCCTTGCTTGGTGCCGGTGATGGATAGATACGCGGGTGTTGGCATGACGGTTTTCCTTGCCTGATAAATGAGGTCGTCCCGGCCGACGGACTTGCCGGCCGGGTAATGCTCGATATCAAGAAGCGTGCCGGAAAGTTCGAGCGTCAATGAAAGCAGGGGGTTAAGGTTTTATCGGTTTTTATTTTGAGCGGCATTAAAGGTTTTAATTCGATTTAGTTGTATTTGTTTGCGCAGGAGTGTGCAGTTAGTTGCTCATGTTGAAGGGAGGTGTTATTCGCAGAGTTCACGTCATTCATGATGATGCCTGGCGCCTTGGCTGCGCAAATTCTTGCGCGTCGGCGATTTTTCTATTCTTGTAGGAAACTCCTTAACTGCTATTTGGTGGCTTGAACAATGCTTTTTGCATGGATAAGGTTCGTGCTCTTCTCGTAGGGAAGGCAAACTTTAATCAATGTCCTGATGTGCGCTTGAATGGCCATTAGTTCACTGGACATGTTCAGGAAAGTAAAGTGCGGCCCATAATGGTTTACTCAGACAGGCTTTCCGATTATTACCTCGAACTTGCGCAGGCACCCAACTCGAAAACGAGTTATGCGGGGGCCGATATGCGTTTTTCGACCGAGTATGAGGCGCTTGAAACTGAACTGGGCAAGGCGCACTCCATTCACGGAAACAGTCAGCCTGACTGGCAATGGGTCGTGGAAAAAAGCGAGGCGCTGTTACGCCACCAGTCCAAGGACTTGCGGGTCGCTGTCTGGTTGACCTGGGCCTTGCATCAGCGCGAGTCCTTCCCCGGGCTACTCGCAGGCCTCGGATTGCTGCGCTACCTCTGTGAGCATCATTGGGCGGTCGTTTATCCGGGCAAGCTGCGTACCCGCAGTGCCGCCTTTGGCTGGCTGGTCCCTCGCCTCGAGCAGGTGCTTGCACAACCTGTTTCGCTCAAGGATCAGCGGCCCTTGTTCCACTGCATGCTCGAACACCTGGCGCGGCTGGACGAGTTGTGGACCGAACACCTTCTCGAAGATGCGCCACTGTTACTGCCGGTTCGCAGGCAGCTGTCGGACCGATTGCAACAGTCCACCGAAAGCGAACCTCCAGCAGGCGGTAGCACAGGGGTGATCGCCCATATCAGACAGGTCGCGACTCAGTTGATGGCGCCCGAGCCCATTGTGGAAAACGAAAAGGACGCCCACAAGCTGCTGCGCACGCTGCAGGAACATGCCCGGCCCTTGTCGGCCTGGTGGCAGCGTCAGAATGCCACTGACCTGCGCGCACTGCGTCTGACCCGAACGTTGACCTGGCTGACGATCACCAGTCTTCCGGACTGTGACAGCGAACAGGTAACGCCTTTGCGCGGGCCGGCGCCCGACAAGCTCAAGCGGTACCAGGAGCGCTTTGCCCAAGGGCAGCATACCGACCTGCTGCTGGAGCTTGAGGGCAGCCTGGCCGGAGCACCTTTCTGGTTCGACGGCTTGTACCGGGTGTGGGAGTGCCTGCAGGCACTCCAGGCCGACCTGGCCATGACCGAGCTGGAAGTGCACTTCGCGCTGTTGCTCCAGCGTTTGCCGGGGCTTGCACAGCTGCGCTTCCACGACGGAACACCCTTCGCCGACGACGTCACCCGTGGCTGGATCAACACCCAGGTTGCCCGCCATTTGCAAGCCCCGGTCCCACTCAGGTCGGCACCTGATGCCCCGGCTGCGCCTTGGGACAAAGCGTTGCACGACGTCATGCCCGTGCTGCGCAAGGACGGGTTCAAGGTGGCTGTGCGGTCCCTCAAGCAGGGCATGCAAACCGCAACAGGTGATCGTGCCCGGTTTCATTGGCGGCTTGGCCTGGCCAGGTTGTGTTTGCTGGCAGGCAAGCATGACCTGGCCAAAGTCCAGCTCGATCACCTGGACCACGAGCTGCAGCACTCAGGCCTGCAGCGCTGGGAGCCCGAGTTGGCGGTTGAAGTGCTGCAGCTCTTGCATGGCTGCTGTGACGTATTGCCCCAAAGCCATTCCGTGCGTGAGCGCAAGGAAGATGTCCATCGCAGGCTGTGCCACTTCGATCTCGAAGCGGTAATTGAATAGGCTTTCGAGCCCCCCGAAAAAGGAGAAACACCATGGCGAAAGAAGGTTCGGTAGCCCCCAGGGAACGCATCAATATCACGTTCAAACCCGCCGTCGGCACTGCGCAGGAAGAGGTCGAGCTGCCGTTGAAATTGCTGGTGCTTGGTGACTTCACCCAGCGTGAAGACCTGCGCAAGCTCGAAGACCGCAAGCCCGTCGGCATCGACAAGAACAGCCTCGACGAGGTGCTGGCCAAGCAGGCCTTGGGCCTGGCCTTGAGCGTCCCCAACCGGCTGCAGGATTCAGCCGAACCTGATGAGTTGGCGATCCGGGTCAGGATCAATTCGATGAAGGACTTCAATCCTGCACAGCTGGTTGAGCAGATACCCGAGCTGAAAACGCTCATGGACCTGCGCGATGCACTTGTGGCGCTCAAGGGGCCGCTGGGCAACACGCCGAGCTTTCGAAAGGCCATTGAAAATGCCCTCGCCGATGACGATTCGCGCAAGCGGGTATTGGCTGAATTGGGGCTGGACAGCTCCGCCGTATGACTCTCTCAGTTAAAAGGACACTGACACCATGACTACCAGCCAAAGCCCGTCGCATGCGCCCGTCACGGACGAGTACAGCATTCTCGACAACATCATTGCCCAGACCCGCCTCAGCGCCGACGACGAGGCCTACAGCATTGCAAAGCGTGGAGTCTCGGCATTTATCGAGGAGCTGATCAAGCCGCAAAACAAGGGCGAGCCGGTCAAGAAGCGCCTGGTTGACCGGATGATTGCCGAGATTGACGCAAGGCTCAGCCAGCAAATGGATGAAATCCTGCACCATCCCGACTTCCAGGCACTGGAGTCTTCCTGGCGTGGCCTGCAGTTGCTGGTTGATCGCACCAATTTTCGTGAAAACATCAAGATCGAACTACTCAGCGTCTCCCGCCAGGACCTGCTGGATGACTTCGAGGACTCACCGGAGGTGACTCAGTCCGGACTCTACAAGCACATCTACAGTGCCGAATACGGTCAGTTCGGCGGCCAGCCCGTAGGGGCAATCATCGCCAATTATTTCCTTTCCCCCAGTGCTCCCGATGTCAGGCTGATGCAGTATGTTTCCAGCGTGGCCTGCATGGCCCATGCACCGTTCATTGCGGCGGCCGGCCCTGGCTTCTTCGGCCTGGAGAGCTTTACCGGCCTGCCTGACCTCAAGGACCTGAAGGACCATTTTGAAGGGCCGCAGTTTGCCAAATGGCAGAGTTTTCGCCAGAGCGAAGATGCCCGCTACATCGGCCTCACCGTACCGCGCTTTCTATTGCGTACGCCGTACGATCCCGTTGATTGTCCGGTCAAGACGTTCGCCTACCAGGAACATGTGGCCAGCAGCCACGAACACTATCTGTGGGGTAATACGGCGTATGCCTTTGCTACCCGCTTGACGGACAGTTTCGCCCGGTATCGCTGGTGCCCGAACATTATCGGCCCGCAGAGTGGTGGTGCAGTGGAGGACTTGCCGCTGCATCACTTTCACAGCATGGGCGAGATCGAAACCAAGATTCCTACCGAGGTGCTGGTATCCGACCGACGCGAATACGAGCTGGCGCAAGAGGGCTTCATTGCCCTGACCATGCGCAAGGGCAGTGACAATGCAGCGTTCTTTTCCGCCAGTTCGGTGCAAAAACCCAAGTCTTTTGGAATCAGTGCCGAAGGCAAGGCTGCCGAGCTGAATTACCGGCTCGGTACCCAATTGCCGTACATGATGATCGTCAATCGCCTGGCCCACTATCTCAAGGTCCTGCAGCGTGAACAGCTGGGGTCGTGGAAGGAGCGCACCGACCTTGAGCTGGAACTCAACAAATGGATTCGCCAATACGTAGCCGACCAGGACAACCCCAGCACCGAAGTGCGTGGACGGCGCCCGCTTCGGGCTGCGCGCATTGTTGTCAGTGATGTCGACGGGGAGCCCGGCTGGTATCGCGTCAACCTGAGCGTTCGCCCGCACTTCAAGTACATGGGGGCAGACTTCACTCTGTCGCTCGTCGGCAAGCTCGATAAAGAATGAGCCGCCGCCACGTGATTACCCAAAACTGCAGCCTTTTCGAGCGCCTGGAGTCCGGCGTGGGGCGCAGCCCGCAAGGTTGCGTCGTGGAATCCGTGGCGGGTCATCTGGCGAAAATGCTCAGCACCCGTGCGGGCAGTGTCCAGACGCTACCTGATTACGGGTTACCTGATCTGAATGACATGCGCCTCAGCCTGCATGACGCGTTGAGCCAGGCTCGGTTCCTGATCGAGCGCTTTATCCAGGCCTACGAACCCCGTCTGAAGGATGTCCGTGTCAAGGCATTGCCACAGGACCGTGACCCGATGGTGCTGGCTTTTTCCATCGAGGGGGCCATGGAAGTCAATGGCATAACGCAAGCGGTCGCCTTTTGCGCCAGCCTAGCTCACGGCGCACGGGTCGAGGTCAAACCGGATGTCGTTTAACCGCTACTACCAGGGCGAGCTGAGCGCACTGCGACAGTTGGGGCGACGGTTCTGCGAGCGCAACCCGGCACTCGCGCCGTTTCTTGGGGACGCTGGCCAGGACCCGGATGTAGAACGGTTGCTTGAGGGTTTTGCATTCCTCACCGGTCGCCTGCGGCAGAAGCTTGATGATCAATTGCCGGAGTTGAGTCACTCGTTGATGCATCTGCTGTGGCCCAACTATATGCGGCCGCTGCCGTCGTTCAGCATGCTGCAGTTTGATCCGCTCAAGCGCACAGGGCCGGCCATCAGGGTCGAGCGGGATACACCGGTGGAAAGCATTGCGATCGACGGTGAACGCTGCCGTTTTCGTACCTGTTACCCGACGCAGGTCTTGCCGCTGCAACTGGCCGCCATGGAGTACTCGGTACAGGGTGAGGGCGCTTTGCTCTGCCTGCGTCTGGAGATGACGGCCGAGGGCAACTTCAGTGAGCTGGAACTGAACTGCCTGCGTTTGCATCTCGCGGGGGAGCAGCCCGTCAGCCAGGCGCTTTACCTGGGGCTTTTGCGTCACCTGGACGGGTTCGAGTTGCAGCCTTTCGGGCGCGACGGGCTGCCGGTCATCGGTGCCGACGGCGAGCCTGTTTCATTGCGTCTGTCCAGCAACGATATCAGTCCTGTGGGCTTTTCCGAGGATGAGGCACTGATCCCTTATCCGTTGAATACCTTTCGTGGCTATCGCCATTTGCAGGAGTACTTCGCCTTTCCCGACAAATACCTGTTTGTCGATGTGAGTGGCCTTGGCGCGCTGAGCAGGTTGCCTATTGACGTACTCAAGCAGGTACATGGCGTGACGTTACGCTTCGACATGCGTGGTCGCGGTATTGAGCGAATGGCGCCTACCCTGGACAACGTGAAGCTGTACTGCACGCCCATCGTCAATCTGTTCAAGCACGACGGCGTACCGATTCGCCTGGACGGCAAGCAGGACGAATACCTGTTGTTGCCTGGCGAATACGCCAGGGGGAACTGCGGTGTATTTTCCGTCGACAAGGTCACGGGATGGCGGCCGGGAGGCCTCGGGTACCAGGAATATGTACCGTTCGAATCGTTTGAGCACGATTTTGGCAGCGCCGCGCCCAACTATGGCGTTCGCCAGCGGCCATCCCTGCAACATGCCGGCCTGGATACCTGGCTGAGTTTCGACCGGTGTCCAGTGCATGAACAGGAAACCCTGTCGATTGAACTGACCTGCACCAACCACAACCTGCCACGCCTGCTGCAGGTGGGCGATATCAATCAGGCGTGCGAACAGACGCCCGAGTTTCTCTCGTTTCGCAACATTACCGCGGCAACCCCTAGCTTTGCGCCACCCCTGGACAGCGACTTCCTGTGGCGACTGATCAGCAATATGTCGCTCAACTATCTGTCATTGACCGATATCAACGCCTTGAGGGTGATCCTCGAAACCTACGACCTGCCGCGTTATCACGACCGCCAGGTGGAAAAGGTCAGCAGGCGAAGGCTGGGCGCCCTCCGTTCGATCAGTCACCAGCCCGTAGACCGGCTGCACCGAGGCCTGCCATTTCGCGGCTTGCGGGTTGACCTCACCATCGATCCTGAAGGCTACCTGGGGGAGGGCGACGTGTTCGTCTTTGCCTCGGTGCTCAACGAGTTCTTCGCGCTTTACGCCAGCCTCAACTCGTACCACGAACTGCGAGTCATCAGCACACAAGGAGACGTGTACCTATGGCCACCCCGGATGGGCCAGCAGCCCCTGCTTTAACCGCACTGTCCCGAGTGATTCGCGAGTACTCGGTGTTTCAGGCGGTCGCGCAGATTATCGAGCGCCTGCGCGAGGCGCATCCCTCGCTGGACGAGGATGCGCTCTACGATCAATTGGAGTTCCAGGCCAACCCAGGCTTTGGCTTTCCCGGCAACGACATTGATCGTGTGGAGTTTTTTGTCGAGCACGGCCATTTGCGGGCACGGCTTCGCCTCAATGTGCTGGGCCTGTTTGGTACAGGGTCACCGCTGCCGGCGTTCTATGGCGAGCAAGCCTTTGCCGAGGTAGCGGGCGGTAATCCGACGCGGGAATTTCTTGATCTTTTTCACCATCGCCTGCACCGGCTGATAGTGCCGATCTGGCGAAAATATCGTTATCAGGCGAGTTTTCAAACGGGCGCCCGCGATCCCTTTTCCGAGCAGATGTTTGCATGGGTGGGCCTGGGTGGCAGCGCGATTCGCAGCGCGGCTCAACTGAACTGGAAACGCCTGTTGCCCTACCTGGGGCTGCTGAGCCTGCGCGTGCACTCCGCCGCGCTGATCGAGACCGTGCTGCGTTATTACTTCAAGCACAACCGGCTGGTCATCGAGCAGTGGGTCGAGCGCAGGGTAGTGATTGACCAGGAGCAGCGCAATGACCTTGGTCGCACCTATAGCTCGTTGGGTTCGGACCTGGTGCTGGGGGAGTGCCTTATCGACCGCAGTGGCATGTTCAGGGTTCATGTATTGGCACTCGACTGGCAGCGTTTTCACGAGTTTTTGCCCACCGGGGCGGGTTACGAGCCGCTGTGTGCGCTGGTGCGTTTTGCCGCCCGGGACCCCTTGGAATACGACGTGCGACTGGTGTTGGCGGCGGGCGAGGTCCGGCCGTTGCACCTTGGCGAGCACAACGTCTGCCGCCTGGGCTGGACCAGTTGGCTGGGGCATGAGCGGGCAGACGGCGTGGTCATCCTGGCCAGTAAAAATCACTAGGGATTGATGGATATGATGAATGTGGATCTGCAACAACTTATCCAGGCATTGACGGCGTCCACACGGCGCGACCTGGAACGCAGCGCCGAGCGTTGTGTCACCCGGGGCGGCGGCGAGGTCCTGGTGGAAGACTTGCTGCTGACGCTCCTGGAGCCTCCCGAGGGTGTTCTTATGCGAGCGCTGCAGGATGCGGGCGTGGATGCCGGGGAATTGCAGGCCGTGCTGCAACCTCGGGTCGACCAGAGCGCGTCCCGCAATCCGGTGTTTTCGCCCGCCCTGGTGCAATGGCTGCAGCAGGCGTTGCTGGTTGCCCATCTGGAGCTGGGCCGACGGGAAGTGGACCATGGCGCCTTGCTGCTCGCCTTGTTGCGCAACCCGATGCAGCACGCTGGCAGCCGTTACCAGGCGGTGATGAGCACGCTTGATGCACCGCGTGTGCTCGGATTTCTCTTGAGTGAAAACGCGCAGGCGGCTCCCGCTGAGGCGGGGAGTTCCTTGCTGGAGCGCTTTACCCATGACCTGACTCGCCAGGCCCGGGACGGGAAACTCGACCCCGTGCTCTGTCGCGATAACGAAGTCCGGCAAATGATCGATACGCTCGCGCGGCGGCGCAAGAACAACCCCATTCTGGTGGGCGAGGCGGGTGTCGGGAAAACCGCGATAGTCGAGGGCCTGGCCCTGCGGATCGTCAGCGCGCAAGTGCCAGAGGTGCTCAGGAAGGTGCGCCTGCTGACCCTGGACATGGGCCTGCTGCAAGCCGGTGCCAGCATCAAGGGTGAGTTCGAGCGCCGCCTCAAAGGCTTGATCGATGAGGTCAACGCCTCGCCGCAACCGGTCATCCTGTTCATCGATGAGGCTCATACCCTGGTCGGCGCAGGCGGCTCGGCCGGCAGCTCCGATGCCGCCAACCTGCTCAAGCCAGCGCTGGCACGAGGTGAGTTGCGTACCATCGCCGCGACGACCTGGTCGGAGTACAAGAAGTACTTCGAGAAAGACCCGGCGTTGGCGCGGCGTTTTCAGCCGGTGCAGGTGCACGAGCCGACGGTTGACGATGCCGTGACGATTTTGCGTGGGTTGGTCCCGGTGTATGAGGCCAGCCACGGAGTCTACGTGCGCGATGACGCCGTGGTCGCCGCCGCGCAGTTGAGTGCCCGCTACCTGGCCGGCCGCCAGTTGCCGGACAAGGCTGTGGACGTGCTGGACACCGCTTGTGCCCGGGTGCGGATCAGCCTGGTCACGGCGCCGGACGAACTGCAGCAGTTGCGCGCCGAACTGGCCGAGGGCTCGCGCCAGCAACGTGCCGTGCGCAGGGATGCCGACGCGGGGTTGGCCATCGATGAACAGGTGCTGCAGCACCTCACCCGGAGACTGGAAGAAGTAGAAGTCGCACAGTTACAGCTTGAACAACGCTGGACCCACCAGCGCGAACTGGCCGAGAAGGTACTCTCGCTGCGCCAGCAACTGGTCGACGCCGGTAACCTTGGCGAAAGCACTGAGGCTCTCGCTCCGCTCCTGGCCCAGAACCATCAGGCGTTGCAGGCCATACAGCACGAACAGCGATTGGTCAGCTTCGAAGTATGCCCACGGTTGGTGGCACAGGTTATCAGCGCCTGGACGGGTATTCCCCTGGAGCAGCTTGCCCGCGAACACAGCGCGAAGGTCCTGAACTTTGCGGATGATCTGCGTGGTCGCATCCTCGGCCAGGAAGGTGCCGTGCAGGTCCTGGACCGTTGCCTGCGGGCTGTCGCGGCCGGCGTGAACAAGCCTGATGCCCCCGTGGGGGTATTTCTGTTGGTGGGCCCCAGTGGTGTCGGCAAAACTGAAACAGCCCACGCCCTGGCCGACCTGTTGTATGGCGGCGAGCGCTTTGTCACCACGATCAACATGTCTGAATACCAGGAGAAACACTCACTGTCCCGGCTGATCGGCGCACCACCGGGTTATGTCGGTTACGGGGAGGGCGGGGTGCTGACTGAGGCGGTGCGGCAAAAGCCCTATTCAGTGGTGCTGCTCGATGAGGTGGAAAAGGCCGATCCGGATGTCCTGAACCTGTTTTACCAGGTGTTCGACAAAGGGGTAGCCAATGATGGAGAAGGACGTGAAATCGACTTTCGCAATACCCTGATCCTGATGACTTCCAACCTGGGCAGCGATCTTGTCACCGGGCTGTGCGCCGACGGTCACCGACCGGATGTCGAAGTACTGCACGCCGCGATCCGGCCGGTACTGACAGCTCATTTCAAGCCGGCGCTGCTGGCCCGTATGCGAGTCGTGCCGTATTACCCGGTGGCAGGCGCGGTGCTGCACCAACTGATTGAACACAAACTTCAGCGCCTGGGCCAGCGTCTGCTTCAGCGCAAGCTCGCATTCAGTCACGCAGGGGATCTTGTCGCACACATGGCCGAGCACTGTAGCCACAGTGGGAGTGGCGCGCGGTTTGTCGACCAATGGATCGAGGAAAACCTGTTGCCGCAGGTGGTGGATCGCCTGCTGGATGCGATGGCCGTTGGCAAGTCCCTGCAGTTCGTCCATGCCAGGCTGGATGCCAACGGCACCGTAATCTGTGAGTTCAGCTGATGGCGGACAATCCGTTTACCCAGTTGCCAAGCCCGCTGGACTACGCCGCTGCCTTGTTGGGATGGTTTACCCGGTTGGGCATCAATAGTGACGAATCGACATTGGCCGATGACTTTGCGGCAGGCGCCGCGCAATTGAGCGGCTGCGAGCTTGGCCAGTTGTACTTGCTCGACCAGGCCACCGGCCGCCTCGAACTGGCTGCCCAGTATTTGCCGGGCCTGTCGCCGCCAGGGGCGGTTGTGAGCTCGGGCGCGGATTTGCGGAACGAGCAACTGTTGCAGTACGTGCTGCAACAGAACCGGGTGTTTAACCTCACCGAGGCAGGCAGCAGTGTGTATGACACGGGGTTTCTGCCAGCGGGCGCGGCGTCCTGGCAATCACTCCTGTGCGTGCCGTTACCGGGGCCGAGCAAGCAGGTATCCGGGATGGTGTTGTGTGCCAGCCTGCGAGCGACGGAGCTGGCTGGCTATGGTGCGTCCCTGGGCCAATTGGGCAGTTTTGTCTTGAGCCAGTTGGCCCTGTTGCGGCGAATGCGCCGGGCTCCCGGTGCGTTGAAGGTGGTTCGCAGCACCCGCAGCACCAGCGCCTACGGCTTGATCGGAAACAGCACGGCCATGGACGAGACGTGCCGCCTGATCGGCAAGGTGGTGCATAGCCCCTACACCGTGCTGCTCCGGGGCGAGACCGGCACCGGTAAGGAGGTGGTCGCCCGGGCCATTCATGCTGCCGGCCCGCGCAGCAGCAAGGCATTTGTGGTGCAAAACTGCGCAGCGTTTCCCGAAGGCTTGCTCGAAAGTGAGTTGTTCGGTTACCGCAAAGGCGCGTTCACCGGGGCCGAAAGAGACCACGCCGGCCTGTTTGACACCGCCCACGGCGGCACGCTGCTGCTCGACGAAATCGGTGATATGCCGCTGTCACTGCAGGCCAAGTTGTTGCGGGTCCTGCAGGAGGGCGAGATTCGGCCGTTGGGTGCCAACACGTCCCACAAGGTCGACGTGCGAATCGTCGCGGCGACCCACCGGGACCTCACCAGCATGGTGGCTGAAGGAAGCTTTCGCGAGGACCTTTATTACCGGCTGGCGCAGTTTCCTATCGAGTTGCCGGCGCTGCGCCAGCGGGACGGGGACGTGCTGCAACTGGCCCGGCATTTCGCCGACAAGGCCTGTGCACTGTTGGGGCGAGCCACGGTGGGCTGGTCGAGTGCGGCCCTGGATCAACTGTCCAGCCACCACTTTCCCGGCAACGTTCGTGAGCTCAAATGCATGGTGGAGCGGGCGGTGCTGCTGTGCGACGACGAGGTGATCCTGCCTGCGCATTTATCGCTGCCATCAACCCTGTCCGCGCCCGCTGTCGACGCAACGCTGCGCCAGCGCATGGAGCGAGTCGAGCGGGTAGTGCTGATCGACTGCCTGCGCAAGAACCGTGGCAATCGAACCCGCACCGCCCGTGAACTGGGCCTCGCCCGGCGCACGTTGTTGTACCGCCTTGCACGCCTGGACATTCCGTTTGGCGAAGTCCAGGGAGAGTGCTGAATGGCACACCCTTTCAATTCCGGGAGATACCTGATGCCTGTTAGTCAGTGGCAAGCCCTGGTGCTTGTGTTGTTTTTGCTGAGTGGCTGTAACACCAATCATGTCTTTGACGACGATGACTACCGTCCGCTGGGTGATCCGCGGTCCACCGGTCGTGGCCTGTGAGCGCGGAGGAGTCCTGCCATGCAGCTAGTGTTTGAGGTGTGCCCTGCGGGGCCAGCAGAGTCCGCGCCGGCGCTGCGCAAAGTCTTTGACGGAGTGGGGGGCGTCATCGGTCGGGGGGCCGGTTGCGACTGGACCCTGCCTGACACCAGTCGCCAGGTTTCCGGTCGTCACGCGGTGATCAGTTATCGTGACGGCCGGTATTTCCTGACGGATATCAGCAGCAATGGAACCCGCCTGGCAGGCCGCAGTGAGCGTCTGCATGAGGGGCAGCAGCAACCGATAGATGACGGCGCGGTATTTCAGCTGGGGCCGCTGAGTATTCGCGCACGACTGGTCAGCCCACCGCTGGGACAGGGCCAGGACGGATTACACAGGCTGATTCCCGATGATGCATTCCTTGAGCTGGACCCACTGCGGGCACTGGCCAGCGAACTGCAGCGCGAGGACGGGTCGCAAGAGCTGGCGGCCCTGAACATGACCACCTACGAGACATTGCGCTGGACGGACCACGCGGCGGCGGACCGGGATCACCTGACGGTTCCCGAACTTGTGAAGCCTGCGCGCCAGGTTGCCCCAAGTCCGCAATCGCCCGTTCCAGGTCACGGCTCAGGGCCATTCTGGTTGGGGTTTGCGCAGGCACTCGGTATTGATCTGGGCGACCTCGATGAGTCGGCAAGAGAAGTCCTGGCGATCAAGGCCGCGAGCTTGCTCCGGCAAATGACTGAAGGGTTGCAACAGAGCCTGGGCACCCGTAACGAGCTCAGGCAAGAGCTGAAACTGGCACTCACCCAGACACCGCTCCAAAGCCCCAACCCACTTAGAGACAGCGCAGACGCCAGTGCGGCCTTGGGGTCGCTGCTGGGTGTCGGGCAGCTGGGGCAGGTTTCCGCCGAGATGCTTGTCATGCGGGCGTACCGCGACATGCAGGCTCACGAGGTGGCCTTGCTGGCGGCCTGCCGCGCGGCAGTACGCGGCGCTCTGGCAGCCTTTGCGCCCGGCCATTTGCTGCTGTGCTTCGAACGCCAGGCAAGGCCGCCGCTGATCCCCCGGTGTGGCGCCCGCTGGCGCGCGTATCAGCGCCATTACCAGACACTGATCGAGGACGAGCACTTGAGCGAGCGCCTGCTGGGCAGCGACTTCGCCAAGGCGTACGAGGAACAGATTCGTCTGATCTCAACCCTTCACCGTTATCCAGGATGATCTTCATGTCCCGAGTCACCGTTGCATTGTTGTGCGCTGTAATGGGTTTGCTGGGTGGTTGCTCCCTGTCGCCCTTTTCGAAGTTGACCAAGCTGGACCTGACACTGACCGCCAGCGAACGGGTCAACCCTGATCTCCATGGTCGCCCGTCGCCGATCGTGGTGCACCTGATGGAGCTTCGACACCCCGTGGCTTTTGAAAATGCGGACTTTTTCAGCCTTTATGCTCATGCCGAGCACACGTTGCCCAAGGACCTGGTGAACCTCGAAGAGCTGGAGTTGCGCCCCGGCGATCACTCCGCGCTCAAACTCAGTCTCGAGCCAGGCAGTCGTTATGTCGGCGTGCTGGCGGCGTACCGTGATTTGCCTCACTCGCAATGGCGCTATGTGTTGCCGGTGACCGCGCAGCGATTGACCGGCGCTGAACTGATCCTTGATCAGGCCGGCATTCGGTTGGTCAACCCGCAACCCGCGAAGGTGGGCGACTGACATGTACAGCCAAAAAGTCATCTGGCAGGAAGGCATGTTGTTGCGCCCTCAGCATTTCCAGCAAAACGATCGGTACCACGATCAGCAACTCACGCGCCGCACCCAGCTGTTGTGCCGTCACGCCTGGGGCTTCCTGGCCCTGGAAATCGATGTGCAATACCTCAATATGGGCAAGGTCGTTATCAGCCAGGCCAGCGGCATATTGCCGGATGGCAGTCTGTTCGAACTGGGTGGCGCGATGGAGTCGCTGGTGCTGGAGGTTCCGGTAAATACCGGGAAGCAGTCGATCTACCTGGCCTTGCCGCTGGCCACAGGTAACTGTGTTGAAGCCCGTCGACCCGAGCAGATTGATGTGTTGGCGCGCTACAAGACTCTTGCGGTAGACGTCAGCGACTCCAACGCCGGGGAAGAAGCTCGTCGTCAGGTCAATTGCGGGCAGCTGGATTTTCGCCTGTTGCTGGGGGAGCAACACAGCGACCCGCATTACGTGAAGCTCAAGGTTGCCCAGGTGCTCAGTTGCACTGAGGAGGGCGTCAGCCTGGACCCCGATTTTATCCCGAGCTTCATTCACCTGCATGGCTCCGGCTACCTGCTGTCTTGCCTCAAGGAAGTGATCAGCCTGCTCGCTTACCGGGGGGATGCCATCGCCGAGCGGATTCGCGCCAACGGTACCGCCGCCGGCGCGGAGGTTGGCGACTTCCTGATGTTGCAATTGATCAATCGCACCGAACTGGTCTTGCGTCACTACCTGGGCCTGAGCCAGGTCAGCCCTGAAACGCTGTATCGAACATTGCTGTCGATCCTGGGTGAACTCGCGACGTTTGCCAGCGACAGCAAGCGTGCGCACTTCGAGGGGCATTACCGGCATAGCGACCAGGGCGCCAGCTTTCGTGGATTGATGGAGCCGATTCGCAGCCTGCTGTCGATGGTGCTTGAGCAGCATGCCATTGAGCTGGCGCTGCAGCCTCGCCAGTACGGGGTGCTGGTGTGCCCGGTGAGCGATCTCAACCTGCTGGGTTCGGCGACCTTCATTCTGGCCGCCAGCGCCCATTGTGACGCCGAGGAGCTTCGTCACCGGCTGCCGGCGCACCTCAAGGTCGGCCCCGTGGAGCGGATTCGCGAGTTGGTCAACCTGCAGTTGGCGGGCATCAAGGTCAAGCCGCTGCCGGTGGCTCCCCGGCAGATACCGTTTCATGCCGCCAACACCTATTTCATGCTTGAACTCGGTGCCCGGGACATTGAGCAGTTGAAGCAGTCGGGAGGATTTGCCTTCCACGTCAGCGGTGAATTTGCCGAACTGGAACTGAAATTCTGGGCCATCAGGAACTGAGACCATGGACAGGGAATACCCGCAGGACGAGAAAACCGTCCTGCTTGATCGACAGGGACGCGGACCGGCGCAGGGACCGATGACCGACTTCGCATCGCCGCCGCGTTTCGAACAACTGGAAGACCGGATGATCTACGCGGCCCGCTTGCAGGGCGCGGAGCATTTCGACATTGGCCTGAACAGTTTGGTGGCGCCTGCCTGGGAGCTGTTGTCCGAGGTGGTCCGCCTCAAGCGCAGTTCCGCCGAGGAAAGCCTGCGCGCCCTGAATGAACGACTCTCGGCTGCAGTCACGCTGTTCGAGACGCGGGCCCGGCATGACGGGGCCCAGGCCAGCGAGGTCATGGCGGCGCGGTATGTGCTGTGCAGCGTGATCGACGAGGCAGTGGTCACCACCTCATGGGGCAGCCAGAGCGATTGGTCGAAGATGAGCCTGCTGAGCAGTTTTCACAACGAAACCTTCGGCGGCGAGAAGTTTTTCCAGTTGCTTGAGCGCATGTCGAGGGACCCCTTCAAGCACCTGGCGATGCTGGAGTTGATGTACCTGTGCCTGTCCCTCGGGTTTGAGGGCAAGTACCGGGTCATGGAGCGTGGGTTGTTGCAGCTTGAACAGGTTCGGGACGCGCTGTATCGGCAGATCCGGCATGTGCGGGGTGATACGCCTGCGGCGTGCGCGCCGTCGCACAGGCCGGAACAGCCGCGCCGGAAACGGCTGAGGGTCGTGTCGCTCACCTGGATTGCAGTGTTTGTCGCCGCCAGCCTGTTGAGCCTGTATGCAGGATTTGCGTGGGTGCTGGGCCAGCAGCGTGAAGCGATGTTGCAACCGTATCAACTCGTGGCGCCGGATATGTTCCGGGCGCCGCTCTAACGCAGGGAGCAACGCATGAACGCATTCTTCAGGAGCGCGGGCGCCGTGCTGGGCAGGGTTTGGGTCTGGAGCCTGCTGCTGGTGCTCGCGGTCGCAATGACCGTGTGGTTCTTCGGGCCACTGCTGGCTGTCGACGACTATCGATTCTGGCAAGCGGCGGCATCGCGCTTGCTGACAATCAGCGGGCTGTTTTTGTTGTGGGGCCTGGCGATGGTGTATGCCAATTGGCGCAGTATGGCTCGGCAATCAACCGTCGGTGACGGCGAACCACGCCCGCGCAAAGGCCAGGTTGAAAACGAGCAGCGGCACCTGCGCGGTCGCTTCAAGGACGCTTTGTACACCCTGAAACACTCCCGGATTTATGGTGAACGCAGCCCGCGTTGGCTTAATGCATTGCCCTGGTATTTGCTGATCGGCAAGGAAGGCAGTGGCAAGTCCCGGATGTTGGCCGCCAGTGGCTTGCAGTTGCTCCAGGATCAGGGCGCGTCGGTAGCGACGCAGGGCGGTGCCACGCGGGACTGTGACTGGCATTTCGCCGAGGACGGCGTGTTGCTCGACGTCGCCGGCCGCTACCTTACCCAGCCTGACAGCCAGGTCGATGGCGCGGGTTGGTCGACGCTGCTGGAGCTGCTCAAGGTGCGGCGCCGGACACGCCCGCTCAACGGTGTGGTGGTGGCGCTGTCAACGGACACATTGCTCCATGGCAGCGAGCGTGAGCTGGAGAATGAGGCGCGGGCAGTCCAGAGTCGGTTGCTGGAGATCCGCCGGACGTTGCATGTGGAGGTGCCGGTCTACCTGGTGGTGACCCAGGCCGACCGCCTGCCGGGGTTTGCGGAGTTCTTCGAGCGGCCGTTGGGCGAAGGCAGTGATGCGGTGTTGGGCGAATCTATCGTCCCAGGCAAAGCGGGTATTGGCATTGCCCAGGTACGACAGGCGTTTGAAGCACTGCTGCAGCGCTTGAGCGGTGAGCTTGTGCAGCGCCTGCACCAGGAACGCAACAGTGATCTGCGCGGACGGATGCTCGACTTTCCCCATCAGGCGGCCCGGATTGGCGAGCGCCTGAGCCTCTATATCGACGTTGCTTTTTGCGGCCCGCGTTATCAGCACACCAACGGCTTTCGTGGTTTCTACTTGACCAGCGCCGACGGTGGCCCACAGGCACTTGAACCACGTTCGCACTTTATCCAGGGCTTGTTCAGCCGGGTGATTCTGGCGCAAGCCGACCTGGCGGACCTCGATAGCCAGGAGCGCCGTCGAATCCGCCGGCACCAGGGGGGGCTGGCCCTGGGCGCACTAGTGGTCGTCGTGGCGGCGGGCTTGCTGTGGACCCACAGTTACTCCTCCAATCATCAACGTCTGCAGCAACTGCAGGCGCTGGCACGACAGCCCGCACCCGTGCAGCCTGGGTCAGACGCTACCCAGGCACTCCTGCCGCTGCTGGACAGCCGCCTGGCGGCCACGCGGATTTTCCCCTTGCCGGGCGAAGCCAGGCTGGTTGAGCGGATGGGGTTGTATCAGGGCAGTATCAGCCGTCCGGTGCTGGAGCAGGCCTACGAGCGTGCCTTGGGCCGGCTGTTGCTGTCCCACGTCAGCGAGATGCTGCAGGAACAGGTTCGCGGCAGCCTGGAAGATCGTGAGCGGCTGCTGGATAACCTCCGGGCATACCTGATGCTCAACCTGCGGGAGCGGCGGGATGTCGGCTGGCTGCGTGAGCGGGTGGCGGGGCATTGGTCTGTACGGTTTGCCGGTGAGCCCTCTGTGCAAAACCGGTTGAATGAACATTTCGCGCGCTTGCTTGAGCAACCGTTCGTGCAGCCGCTCGATGACGAGCTGGTGGCCCGCGCGCGCCACGTGTTGCGCGGCGAATCGCTGGTTGACGTGGTGTACCGGGTGCTGCGCGAACAAGCTCGCGGCCTTGAACCGTTGCGCCTTGCACACGGGCGGGTGTTTGAGGGGGGCGAGCGTTCCATTCCGGGGTTTTATACCCGCACGTACCAGCGGCATTTTGAAGCGCAGGGCGCGCGGCTGGTGAATACCATCGTCCAGGACAACTGGGTGCTGGGAGAGGGCGCCGACCTGAGCGCCATGGATTTGCAACGGTTGATGGTGGAGCTTGAACAACGCTACTTCAGCGAGTATGCCGATGCCTGGAGCGAGGCGCTTGGGCAGGTTGGCCTGCGTGAAACTGAAAACTCCAGGCAAGGCGCCGAGCAGCTCGCCAGCTTGACGTCGGCCCAGTCGCCGTTGTTGCAGTTGTTGCAGCAGGTTCGTGACCACACGCGCCTGCCGTCGGCCAGTGAGCGCCTCGACGAGCTGGCTGCCAAGCTGCCTGGGCCAGCGGCAGAGCGGTTGCCGACCGCCGCCGGGCTGGTCAATGCCTTGCCCGACAGCGCACGGCGAGCCATGCAGCGCCGCTTCGAGCCCTTGCACCAGTTGCTGGACAGCCAGGAGAACCCGGGGGCCGAGTTGACCGGCGTGTTACAGGCGCTCAACGACTTGCACCTGCAGTTGGCGAGCTTGAATCGCGAAGGCGCGCCGGAGCCGGTCGCGTTCGAGATGGTCAAGCGGCGGATCCAGGGGCAACAGGATGCGCTGAGTAACCTGCGCAACGTGGCCGCGCGTTTGCCGCTGCCGCTGGCGGGCTGGTTCGAAAGCCTGGCCGACGAGCATTGGCGCCGCCTGCTCGACCAGGCTTATCGGCATGTGAACCAGCGTTATCAGAGCGAGGTATATGGTTTCTACAGCAGGGCGATCAAGCTGCGTTTCCCGTTCAATGCCCACGCCAGCAGCGACGTTTCCCTCAACGACTTCCAGGAGTTTTTCAAGCCTGAGGGGATCATGGCGCGATTCTTTGACAGCTATCTGAAGCCTTTCGTCAGCGGTGATTCCGGGCGCTACAGGCTGCGTAGCCTGGATGGGCGCAGCTTGCCGATGTCTCGGGCGTTGCTCGACCAGCAGGCGAAGGTGCAGGTGATCAGGCGCGGTTTTTTTGCGGATGAGCCGGGGGACTTGCAGGTTCGTTTCACGCTCGCACCCTATAGCCTGGACCCGTCGGTGAGTCGCGCGGTCTTGCGTTTGGGTGGCCAGCAGATGGAGTACCGGCACGGGCCGATTGTCCCCATGGCGATGCAATGGCCAGCCGAGGCTGAGAATGGTCGCAGCAGCCTGGTACTGGAGCGTGGCAGCGAGCGGGCGCTGGGGCTCGAAAAAAATACCGGGGCCTGGTCCCTGTTTCGCTTGTTCGACTTGATGCAGAACGAACCCTCCAGCGGGCAGGATGAGCTGATCCTCAAGGCTGACCTGGCAGGCTTGCGCGCCAACTACCTGCTGACCAGCCGACGCACCCCCAATCCATTCCAGATGGCGCAGTGGCGAACCTTTCGCCTGCCGGAGCAGTTGTGAGCCAACCTCGCGACCGCTGGCACAGCGCCGGTCGCACAGACCGTGGAAAGGTCCGTTTACGCAACGAGGATGCCTTTCTCGATTGCCCCGGGACGGGCTGCTGGGCCGTCGCGGACGGGATGGGTGGGCATCAGGCGGGGGATATCGCCAGCCAGCTGGTGGTCGATGGCCTGGCGTCATTGCCCGGCCAGGGCAGCCTGGATGAACGCGTCGAGGCGACCCGTCGTTGCCTGCAATGGCTCAACCGGCGGCTGGGCGATGAATTGACGCTGGCCTCCCATGGCGCCGAGGCCATCATGGGAAGCACGGTCGTGGCGTTGTTGCTTCAGGGCGATCGCGCTGCGTGTGTCTGGGCCGGTGACAGTCGTTGCTATCTGTGGCGCGGGCAGACGCTGTACCAGCTGTCGCGAGACCATTCGCTGTGTGAGCAATTGATTGACCAGCAGGTGAGCCCGGAACAGGCCAGGGCCCATCCAGACGCACGGGCCTTGACCCGGGCCATCGGCTCGCGGGCACCACTGAGCCCGCAGGTCCTGGAACTCGGTACCTTGGCAGGGGATGTGTTTCTGTTGTGCAGCGACGGCCTGTACCAGGCGCTTAGCCACTCTGAGTTGGGCCAGGCCTTGAGCCAGGGAAATCCGCAACGTGTCCTGGACCAGCTGTTTGCAGGTGTCTTGCGCGGCACGGCCGGCGACAACCTGACCGCTGTGGTGGTGCAGTCATGCGCGACCTGACCCACTTTGCCTTTGCCAAGGCCCCGGTAAACCCACCGCGCGACGGAGCCCCCGAGTTGCTGGCCGGGCGATACCTGATCGAGCGCGTGTTGGGCGCAGGCGGCATGGGCGTGGTCTATCGTGCGCGGGACCTGCTGCACGAACAGTTTGGCGAACCCTGTTCCAGTGTCGCGATCAAGGTGTTGGGCGAAGCCATTCGCGAATCTGCGGATGCCCACGTGTTGCTGTACAACGAGTTTGCCCTGACCCGCAGCCTGCGGCATGAGCAGGTGGTGCGTGTGTATTCATTTGAAGTGGATGCTCCCGGCCAGATCGCATTCTTCACCATGGAGCTGCTCCAGGGCATGACCCTGGACCGGTTGCTGCTGGAGTGCCCCGGCGGTTTACCCTGGCAAACGCTGCAAGGCATCGCCGTGCAATTGCTCGACGCGTTGCGCCATAGCCATCAGCAGGGTGTGCTGCACGGGGATGTGAAACCCGCCAATGTCATGGTGGGAGACGGCGGGTTGCGCTTGTTCGATTTCGGTCTGGGCGAGGCTTGTGGACAGGCCCCGGCGGGTTCTCCAGGCTTGAGTCGCAGCCGCTTCAATGCCTGGACGCCCGCGTACGCCGCGCCGGAGTTGCTGGCTGGCGGAGCACTGTCGGCCAGCGCCGACCTGTATGCAGTGGCCTGTGTGTTGTACGAATTGGCACAAGGCCGGCGCCACGCCAGTGACAGGCCGGCCCGGCCCCGGCAACTGCCTCGCCATTGCTGGCCTGTATTGCGTATGGCGTTGACGGCTGACCCTGAACGCAGGGCCGTTACCCTTGATGAATTGCGCGCGGTGCTCGCTGATCGCAGGAAGGGCCTGGGCCGCTGGTTCTAGACGGGCAAGTCGTGCAGCTGGCAATACTCCGACCAACTCAGGCCTGCCATTTGCGCCACCTCCTTGTGCACCTCAAGGCGTTGCGCCTCGAACTCCGCCGGGGAATGCGCCGTCAATTTCAGCGTCAGTTCCCAGGCGAACAAGCCCTGTTGCTCGGCTTCTGCCTCGAAGGCTTCATGCAGGCGCTCGGCGCGGTACTGCTCCATGGTTTCCCCTTTGGCCTGGGCCGCCAGGGGGTTCAATGTATTCAGTTCCGCGGCCAGGGCCGGGTGTTCACTCAAGAATCGGTCCAGGGCTAGCTGGTGGTTTTCGCCGGGTTGGGACAAAGGTTTACTCCACGGTAAGAGAGACGGTCAGTGTGGCTTGGACATTAAAAAAGCCGCCATGGCTGCATAGGCGGGCAAGGTCACCCCATCATTGGCGGCGTTGCCGGCCACCGGGTGGGAGGCATAGCGAACAATCACCATTTCAGCCTTGGGGTCGATGTAGATGCTCTGGCCATGCACCCCACGCGCCATGAACGCCCCGTCGGGATTGTGGGTTACCCACCACATGTTGCGATAGCTCCAGCCTTTCAATTGAGCGTAGCCGGCCTGGGCGAACGCCTGCTTGTCGCCGCCCTGGCGAATATCCGTCACCACGCTTTCGGGCACGATCTGCTGGCCATTGAAGCGCCCGCCGTTGCGCAGCATCTCGGCAAACCGGGCCAGGTCCCGCAGCCCGGTGTTCAGGCCGCCACCGGCGAAGGGTGTGCCGATGGAGTCGACGGTGAAGTAGGCGTCCTGTTCGGCGCCAAGCCGACTCCAGATGCGTTCGCTGAGCAGTTGCGCGACATTGCGTCCGGTCGCGCGGGCAATCACCCAGCCGAGTACGTCGGTATTGACGGTCTTGTAGCCGAAGGCACGCCCGTGTTCGCCACGCTGCTTAACCGTTTGCAGGAACTCGTAGTAGCTGCGCGGCCCGGTGTAGTCCTTGGGTTTGGGCAGCGGGTTGCCGGCCTGGGCGTGGGCCCAGACTTCGGCGTTGGGGTCGGCATAGTCTTCGCTGTAGTCCAGGGCGGTGGTCATGTCCAGCACCTGGCGCAAGGTGGCGCTGCCAAAGGCCGAGCGGCCGAGTTCGGGCACATAGTCGACGATCTTTTTCTGTGGGTCCAGGGTGCCATCGGCCACCAGCATCGCGCCCAGGGTACCGATCACCGATTTGGTGACCGACATGGCCGCGTGTTGCCCATCCTCCTTGAGCACCCCGAAATAACGCTCATAAACCACCGTGCCGCGATGCATCACCACGATGCCATCGGTGTAGGTGGCGTCCAGGGCCTGGCGCCAGGTCAGCGGCTGGGCTGCACCCACTGGCTGCACGGGGATTGCATCGAGTGCCGGGTCGAGTACGCGTGGCAATGCCAGCGGTGCGCCGAGCCTGCGGGAGACGTTCACCGTGGGCATCAATTGGCGAAAGTTGGCGACACTCCAGCGCATCGCCGGGAAGCGGAAATAGCTGCCGTCTTCAAAGCGTACGGTGCGGTCGGCCGGCGGCGGTGCGCCGACCATCCATTGCAGCCTGGCCGGGTCGCTGGCCTGGGCATCGGCGAAGGTCGGGGTGGCGGCGCCGGCCAACGGGCTGGTCAGCCCAAGCAGCGCACAGGCCATGAGGGGAGTGAATCGCAGCATCAGTCGAGTCCGTTCGAGGGGTGCGTCGTTTTTTACGACAACCAGTGCGCCAAAGGATGGGCCAACCCGAGCCAATCGACAAGCAGCAAGCCCCTGCGGTGATTCTGAATAAATGCGCCAGGGGCGGCAAAAGCCTTTCGCTTGCGGTGTCAGGGCGTGTAGCGTTACCCCGTGATAAGGCGACAGCCAGGTGTTATTTTGCGACCCTGGCATCAGGGACCGAGGGACAGGTGATGGCGCAAACGCTGTTCAAGCTTTTCTTCACCCAGCGGCTGGCGGCCCTCGCCAGTACCGAGTCGTTGCGGGCCATACGCGAGGGGCTGTTGTGGATCCTGCCGTGCCTGCTGGTATCGGCCGGTTTCCTGATCCTGTCCGAATGCGCCCGAGTGCTGGGTTTCGACCCTCAGGTGGTGGCCTTCCTGGCGGGGTTGCACAACCAGATCAGCTCGGTGATCCCGCTGCTGGTGGCAGCCTCCATCGGTTACATGCTCGCGATCCAGCACCGCCTGCCGCAACTTCCGGTAGCGTTCCTGTGCCTGGCCCATGTAGTGATCGCCACGTTTGTGCTGCGGGATTTTCCCCGAGCCTCGGCGACCTTCGTGTTGTTCATCGCCATCGCCTCACCGCTGATCAATGTGCCCGCCATCGCCTGGCTGCATCGGCGTCGCTGGACGCGGTTGATCAACGAAGACCTGGTGGGGCACAACCTCAAGGGCACCCTCAATATGGTGGTGCCGGGGGCAATCACGGCGCTCGGGCTGGTGCTCGTGCTGTCGTTGCTGTTGCAGATTCCGCAGGTGGCACAGCTTCAGGGGCCGCAGGTACTCGATGCATTGGAGACGCCCTATGGCAGCGGCCTGTTTGTGACCCTGATGAATTCGCTGCTGTGGTTTTTCGGGATCCATGGGGTCTACGCCATGCAGCCGTTTTTTGATGTGCTGGACCAGGCGGTCGGGCTCAATAATGCGGCGGTGGCCGCGGGCGAGCCGGTCAAATATCTACTGAATGGCGGCTTGCTGGGCAGTTTCGCGTTTATCGGCGGTTCGGGTGGTGCCCTGTGCCTGCTGCTGGCGATCCTGCTGTTTTCCAAAAGCCGGTCCATGCGACTGGTGGCGATGGCGAGCCTGCCGTTGTCGTTGTTCAATGTCAGTGAAGTGCTGTTGTTTGGCTTGCCGATCATTCTTAACCCGCGGCTGTTCATTCCCTTTCTGGTGGTGCCGGCGTTCAACGTGATACTGGCGTTGATGGTGGTGCAGATTGGCTGGGTGTCGCCTGCGGTGGTGAGCGTGCCATTTACCGCGCCGGTGTTGCTCAACGCCTACCTGAGCACCCACGGCGATCTCGCGGCAGTGTTGCTGCAGGTGGTGTTGCTGGGGGTTGGCATGCTGATCTATGCGCCCTATGTGCGTGCGATCAACCGCCAGGCCACGGAGGGCGGCACGGTGTATTTGAAGTCGCTGGACATGACCTTTCGCGGCCTGGAAGAAAAAGGCCGCTTGCTGGAGCTGGACCCGGTGATGGCGTCCCACAAGGCCCAGGCGCGCCAGGTCAGCGAGTTGAGTCATATCCAGCAGATCAGCGACTACGAGTTCTACCTCGAATTCCAGCCGCAGATTTCCACCCGGACCGGGCTATGCACCGGTTGCGAAGCGTTGATGCGGGCCCGGGACGCCGAAGGTACGGTGCATTCACCCTGGGAGTTCCTGCAATGGCTGGCCCATGCCAGGTTGATGCCCGACGTGGATGTGTGGGTGGCATCCCAGGCTGTGCGCCAGTACCAGAAGTGGCAGAAGGTCGGGTTTACGTTGCCGATGACGATCAATATCTCCAGCGCCACGCTGACTACCCCGGCGTATGGTGATCGGCTGGTGGAGATACTGGCCCAGGCCCACGGGCAGGTTTCGGTGGAGATCACCGAGGATGCGCTGGTGGGCGATATCCAGGGCACGCGGCAGATGATCGAGAAGCTCCAGGCGATTGGTGCCAAGGTGTATATCGACGACTTCGGCACCGGATTTTCAGCGCTGAGTTACCTGCACCAGTTCCCCGTGGATTTCATCAAGATCGATCGCAGTTTCGTGGTCGCCCAGCATGATCCAAAGGGCGCCCAGGTGTTGACCGGGATGCTGCGGTTCTGTGAGGCGCTGAACCTCGGGGTAGTGGTGGAAGGCGTGGAAACCGCCGAGCAACTGGCGTTTTTGCAGTCGGGCTCGGAGCTGATCATCCAGGGCTGGTATTTCAGCAAGGCGCTGCCGGGCGATGAACTGGAGCGGTTCGTGCGCGGGCGGTATACCCAGATGCAATCTAACGCTCCAGAACCCCTCTGAAGGTTGCGCTCAACGCCCGCAATGTCTCGCGGGAGCGGCCGTCGCTGATGCGGCTGTGCAGCACGATTTCACTGACGGGCAACGCCGGTAATCCGTACTGTTCGCTGACGTCCACGGCGCCCGCCGGCGCCACTCGCCGGGCCAGCGCCGCCACACCCAGGCCGGCGCTGACTGCCGCACCCACCGCCATTACGCCGCCGCCGACAAACACTTCGGTCCAGTCAATCCGCGCCTCATCCAGCGCGCGCACCGCCAGGTGTCGCACGCCGCAGGGCGAGGCCATGGTTGCCATGCGCAGGGGCGTGCCGGGCGTGTGCTGCCAGGTAGGCGCGGCGAACCAGCCAAAGCGCTCCACCACCAATACCTCACCGTCCTGGCGATCGCCTTCGTTGCGCACGATCACCGCGTCCAATTCGTTGCGGTCGAACGCCGCCACCAGGTCGCGGGACGAAGCAATCCGCACCTCCAGGATCACCAGCGGGTCATAGGCGGCCAGGCGGCTGAGCCACAGTGGCAGGTCCGGCCCGGCCACGTGGTCGCTGATGCCGATCACCAACCGTCGCGGGGCGCCATTGCCCATGTCACCCAACGCCCGTTCGTGGGCATTGAGCAATGCGCGGGCGGCGACGATGAACTGCTCGCCCTGGGGCGACAGCCGCACATGCCGCGGTGTACGAACCAGCAGGCGATAACCGAGGCGTTCTTCCAGGCGCTTGAGCTTGAGGCTGATGGCTGCCTGCGAGGTGTCCAGTGCCTGGGCCGCGCGGGTGAAGCTGGCGAAATCGGCGACCAGGACAAAGGCGTGCACGGTGTCGATATCCAGCGGCTTGAGTGCGTCGGTCATTTCAGTTCCTTATCACACCTATATCCGGTGATATCTTGCTGAAATCATGGGCGCTGCGCAAGCTGGGCACTCATCTGAACAGGAGCGCCATGATGTTTGCCAAACAGTATTCACACCGCTTGCCAGCCGATTACGACATGGGTGTCATCCGTGAGCGGGCCGCTCGCCTGGGGCCGTTGTGGGATCATGCCGAGGGTTTGCTGTTCAAGGCGTTTATCGCCCAGGAGCGAGGGCAGGGGCCGGGGGTGGGTAACCTGTATTCGTCGGTTTATCTGTGGTCGGATCCTTTGCAGGCTGCGGATTTCTTGCTCGGCGAGCGCTTCCAGAAGGTCCTCGACAGTTTTGGCCAGCCGCACATTGAGTCCTGGTTACCGCTGGACGTGCAGCGAGGTCCGGCGCAAGACGCCTTGAGCCTGTATCGGGAGGAGTGGGCGCTGGCGCCGGGGGCGGACCGCGGGCAAATCCTCGCCGCAGAAAAGGCCCGCAACCAGCAGCTCGCGGACAGCAGCGATAACTTCGCGGTGTTTCTGGCGCTGGATGTGCAGGCGTGGAAGCTGGTGCGAATTACCTTGTCGGCCAAGGCGCTGGATGTGAACCATCCGGGCAATGGCTACGAGGTGTTCTACCTGGCGCGGCCCGGGGTGTGAATGCCGGTAGCCGCCGATTCGTCGGCGGCTACCTGTACCGTCAGGAGTTGAGACGCGCCTGAGGCTGGCTCAGCTTGCGCTCGGCCACGGCGCCGAACACCAGGCCCAGGGTGGTCCACAGCACCAGTTGAATCCCCAGGGAAGCCACGCGGAATTTCCACAGCAACACTGCCGAGAACTGTTCCGGCACTTCGTTGATGGTCGGGAACAAGCTGCCGGCCACCGACACGATCACGATGTACAGCGCCACACCGAGAATCGCGCCTGCCCATAGGCCACGGCTGGCAATCAGCTTGCGCGCCGCGTTGATCGCAATCACCGCAGCCGCCACCGACACCAGCAGCATCAGGAAGAACAGCTTGGTGCGTTGCGCGATGGTGGCCGGGTCGCCCACCGATGGCGGGTTGGCCGGATACTTCAGCCCCGGCACCACGATGATCGTCACAAACGCCGCCAATGCCAGCAGCGCTGCCAAGCCACGGGGGCCGACCTTGCCGATGCGGCCCAGGGAGTAGGCGAACACCAAGGCGAAAATGCCACCCAGGGAGACGCTGTACACCACCACGCCGGTGAACAGGCCGAAGGTACTTTGTACTTCGCGGCTCACCAGTTCTTCTTCCGGCGCGTCGCCGTGCATCTGTGCCATCTGATCTTCGAAGGCGATGGCCTTGTCGATCTGCGGCTCACCAAAGGTCTTGGCGAAGCCGAAGGCCAAGATGCCGGCGAGCAGGCCCACCAGCATCCCGCGAACGAGTAAATGCCCTGTCATGTCGTCACGCTCCATCAATGGCAGGGGAAACCCAGCAGGTGGCGACCGTCATGCACAAACTCATGCACGTACATGCCTTTGAACACGGCCGTCGCGCCTTGCTCGGCGCCGACGAAGTAAATCGCGAGCAATAGCAGCAGGCCGCCGAAGATCGCCCAGGGCAGGATTTCGCCCAGGGGAATGGACGGTATTGAAACGTCGGAGCCAGTTGCAGCGGTATAAGCCATGAGAACCTCCAGGGATGACGCGTCCCGAAATGGATAGCGAGTTGGCTGAAACAGGGTCTGGCTTACGGCTAAAAGGCCGAATACAGTGGCGCGACCGCGCCGGCATTGAACCGGCTTCCTGTTGCAGAATAGTTGAAACATGTTGAAACAACTTCGCAAGTCTACGCTGACTGCACCTTAAAACCAGAGCGATTTGTCATGCAGGCCACCCGTTTGACCCTTGTTGCCCACGCCAGCACCCGTGCCCAGAAACAGGCACGCTTTGCGCTGGATGAGTCGGTGGAGATGGACTGGCAGCAGGCGGCGCTTTCCCAGGGGCAACGCTTCAAGCGTGCACCCCGGGTGCTGTGCGGCCCGGAGGCGCGGACCCGGCAGACGGCGGCGCTGTTTGCCGACGATGCTTTGGTTGAAACAGCCCTGCGCGATTGTGATTTTGGCCGCTGGCAAGGGTTGGCGATCGAGGAGGTTCAGCAGGCCGAACCCGAAGCGCTTCAGGCCTGGTTGACCGACAGCACCTCGGCGCCCCACGGCGGCGAGTCGGTAGTGCAACTGTGTGAGCGGATAGGGCAGTGGTTGCAGTCCCTCGAGCAATCCCCGGGGCATGTCGTGGCGGTGACGCATCCATTTGTGATCCGCGCAGCGCTGCTGCATGTCATGCAATGCCCACCCGCCATGTTCAACCTGATCGACGTGGAACCGCTGTCATCCACCGAGTTGCGCTTCAATGGCCGTTGGCGCCTGCGCCTGGAAACTCACGCCTGACGTCCCGAACATGGCAAAATCCGTTCCCCGCACCGAGACCACCCATGAAGACTTTCCCATGAAACGCATCCTGATCATCGGCATTGGCGCCGGCAACCCTGACTACATCACGATGCAGGCGGTCAAGGCGCTCAACCGCACCGACGTGTTTTTCCTGATGGACAAGGGCCAGAGCAAGGACAAGCTGATCGACCTGCGCCGGGAAATCTGCGAGACCTACATCACCGATCACGCCTACCGCTTTGTCGAGGCCGATTGCCCCGAGCGGGTGCGCGGTGATATCGACTACGCCACCGCCGTGAAGGACCTGAACCGCGACAAGCAGCAGACCTTCGAACGGATGATCAATGAAGAAATGGCCGACGGCGAAGTGGGCGCATTCCTGGCCTGGGGCGACCCCGCACTGTACGACAGCACCATTCGTATCCTGCAGGCGATCCTCGCCAGCGGCAGCTGCGAATTCGAATTTGAAGTGATCCCCGGGATCACCAGCGTCCAGGCGTTGGCGGCGCAGCACAAAGTGCCGCTGAACCGCATCGGTCGCTCCATCGAAATCACCACCGGGCGCCGGTTGGCGGCGGGGCAGGCGAGTGATGCCGACACCCTGGTTGTCATGCTCGATGCCGAAGATTCCTACCGCACCGTGGCCGATCAGGACCTGGATATCTACTGGGGCGCCTACCTGGGCACACCGGATGAAATCCTGATCAGCGGCAAAGTGGCCGAGGTTGCCGAAGAGATTGAACGTGTGCGCAAGGCGGCGCGCCAGGCCAATGGCTGGATCATGGATACCTATTTGTTGCGCAAACCCTAGAGGTTGATGCTCATGCTCAAACTGATTGCCCTGACGGTAGCGCTGTTTACCGGCGCCGCACAGGCCGAAGACGTATTGCACACCGACCTGCCGCTGCCTTACCTGGAACAGACTCAAAGTGATGCCCGCAACGAGCCGCTGGTGATCTTCCTGCACGGTTATGGCAGTGACGAGGCCGACCTGTTCGGGCTCAAGGACCGCTTGCCGTCGACCTGGACCTACCTGTCTGCACGGGCACCGATGCCGGTGGAGGGCGGTGGTTATCGCTGGTTTCGCAAGAAGCCGGGCGATGGCGATTTTGATGGCGAGACCGCCGACCTGCAGAGCAGCGCCAAGCTGATCGAAGCCTTCGTCGCCCAGGCCACCACCAAGTACCACACCCAACCTGAGCGGGTGTTTCTGGTGGGTTTCAGCCAGGGTGCGATCATGTCGTATGAAGTCGGGTTAAGACATCCCGAAACCCTGCGCGGGATTGCGGCGTTGAGCGGCAGCCTGCTGCCGGTACTCAAGGCCGAACTCAAGCCGGATGCGCGACTGGGCAAGCTGGCGATTTTCATCGGTCACGGGACGCTGGACCAGGCGCTGCCGTACTACTCGGCAACGCGGGCCAACGAGGTATTGCAGGGGATTGGCCTCACGCCGGAATTCCACGGCTACCCGGGGATGATTCATACCGTCGGTGAGGCGGAGTTGCTGGACTTGAAGCAGTGGCTGGAAAAGAGCCTGCGTTGAATCCTGCGATGTGAACGCGATCAAAAATGTGGGAGCGGGCTTGCTCGCGAAGACGGTGTTGCAGTCAGCACATGTATTAACTGACCCACCGCATTCGCGAGCAAGCCCGCTCCCACATTGGATTTTCACTGCCAGATAAAACCGGTTATTTACCGCCGATAATCTGCTTCACCAACAGTGCATGACCGGCTTCATCATCCGCCCGGGAAATGGCCTGCACCACCAATTGGTGGCTGCCGGAGCCCGTCAGGAAGGTGGAACTCAGTGTCTTGCCACCGCCCATGGTCGCGGTGCTGTCGACCTGGCGCAGGGCCAGGCCTTTCACGGTGAGTTTCTTCTCGGCACCTTTCTTGAAGTCCGGCAGGGCGGCGCTTTGTTCCTTGACGAAATCCGCCACGGCACCGTCGAGGAACTGCGGGTCGTTGTCCTTGATCAGGCCGGCGACACTCGGTTTTTCGACGACGAAGATCACGCTTTTGGTGGCCTGGTCACTGTACATCGTGCCGCTGGCGCCTGCGGTGCCGTGCTCGGCATCACCGGCCGGCAGTGGGTCGGCCAGGTAGGACTTGGGCAGGTTGAAGCTGAACTTGCCATCCAGGGTGGAGATGGTCTGGGTGGCGGTCTTCTGCGCCGCTGGCTTGCTGGCGGCGAGGACTTGGCTGGCGCCGAAGCCGGCGGCCAGCGCGAGGGCCAAGAGGGCTGCGGTCTTGCTGAGGGTGGCCATGAAGCTCTCCAGGGATGAACGAAATTGCGCCGTATTCTGTCAGAAAACTCGCAAGATCGTTCATCTCCATCCCTACACCTTGTCGGACTCTTCCTCGATCTGGTCCATCTCAAACAGCCGTGCCAGTTCCGTCCGGGCTTCCTGGGCAGACTGCATCACCTTGGCCGCGTCGTCATACACGGCGTGTTGGGCCGCCAGCAATTGCAGGTCATGGTTTTTGAAGCGGCTGATGCGCGCGTCGGCCTGGGCTTGGGTCAAGCCAAGGCCCACCAGGGTGCGGCGGCTCATTTCCAGGCTGGAGTAAAACGTCTCGCGCACCGGTGACGCGTCGAGGTCCACCAGGCGGTGCACATGCTGGCGGTTACGGGCGCGGGCGATGATCTTCATGTGCGGGTAGAGGCTGCGCACCAGCGCGGCGGTCTTGATGTTGATCTCGGGGTCGTCCATGGCGATCACGAAAAACTCGGCCTGGTCGACTTTCGCTGCGTGAAGGATTTCCGGGCGCTGCGGGTCGCCGTAGAACACCGGCATGCCGCCGAAACTGCGGGTCAGTTCGATGGTTTCCACCGAGGTGTCGAGGGCAATGAACGAGATGTTCTGTGCCCGCAGGATCCGCGCCACGATCTGCCCCATGCGGCCCATCCCGGCGATCACCACCCGTGGCGCATCGCTTTCGATGGCACGGTATTCCTCGGGCACTTCCACCGGCTTGGCCTTGGGCTTGAACAGCTTCGGGCAGAGCAACAGCAGCAATGGCGTCACGGCCATGGACAGGGTGATGGTCAGCACCAGGATGTCGTAGAGGTGCGGCTCGAACAGGCCCTGGTCGCGGCCGATCTTGAACACCACGAATGCGAACTCACCACCGGCTGCCAGCACCACGCCCAGGCGCAGCGCGCTTTCAGGGTTCAGGCCGCCTGCCAGGCGACCCACGCAAAACAGCAGCGGCAACTTGATGGCGATCAGCAGCAGGGTCAGCCCCAGCACGATCACCGGCGCGCTGAACAGCAGGCTGATATTGGCGCCCATGCCCACGCTGATAAAAAACAGACCCAGCAGCAGGCCCTTGAACGGTTCGATCTGCGATTCCAGCTCATGCCGGTATTCGGAGTCTGCCAGCAGCAACCCGGCGAGGAAGGCGCCGAGGGCCATGGACACGCCCACCAATTCCATCAGCCATGCGGTACCGATCACCACCAGCAACGCGGTGGCGGTGGAGACCTCCCGCAGGCCGGTCTTGGCGACGATGCGAAACACCGGCCGCAACAGATAGCGCCCGCCGATGATCACCACGGCGATGCTGCCCAGTACTTCCAGGCCGTGCCGCAGGCCCTGGGAGGTGGTGGCGGGATGATCGCTGCCCGCGAGCAGCGGCACCATGGCGATCAACGGGATGGCGGCGATGTCCTGGAACAACAGAATCGCAAAGGCCAGTCGCCCGTGGGGCTGGTTGAGTTCCTTGCGCTCGGCGAGGCTTTGCAGGCCAAACGCGGTGGAGGAGAGCGCCAGGCCAAGGCCCAGCACAATCGCGCTGTTCCATGATTGGCCAAACACGTACAGCGCGACCACGCCGATCACGGTGCCCGTCAGCAACACCTGCGCCAGGCCTACACCGAACACTGCCTTGCGCATCACCCACAGACGCTTCGGTGACAACTCCAGGCCAATGATAAACAGCAGCAATACCACCCCAAGTTCGGAAAACTGGCTGACGCTTTGCGGGTTGCCCACCAGGCCCAGCACCGATGGGCCGATGATCACTCCGGCCAGCAAGTAACCCAGCACGGCACCCAGTTGCAGGCGCTTGGCCAGGGGCACGGTCAGGACGGCAGCGAGCAGGAATACAACGGCCGCTTGTAACAGGTTGCCTTCATGGGGCATTGGGGACTCCGGGATCGTTTTGCTGAATCAACAGGTTTTACTGTAGGAGCGAGCTTGCTTTGCAGGTCCCAAGGCCTTCGCCTCCGGGTTCATTGGATGTCGTCCGGTTCTTTCGCGGCACTCTCCAAACTATTAATACCATTTATTTCAATGAGTTTTATGCACGTGGCGGTCGGGATCATCCGTGGTGCCGGCGCTATGGTCGTGTCTTCAGCCGCGCGAAAGGGTGGTTTTTTATGGGCTGAGCATTGTGCGGGAATAATCTACAAACACTTTTCCGGGACAGACGGAAGCCTGTACACGCCAGGAACTCCTACAGTTATGCTCTTGAGTTTATATTCCATGGATGGCATATTTGCATGAGTTGGGACGTTGAATACACGGACGAGTTTGGAATCTGGTGGGGCGGTCTGGATGCAAAGGAGCAATCCTCAGTATCGGCCAGTGTGGATTTACTGGGCCTTCTGGGGCCAGGCCTTGGCTTCCCCCACAGCAGTGACATCAAGGGCTCCAGGCATGGCTGCCTGCGAGAGTTGCGGGTGCAACATGCCGGGCGGCCTTACCGCGTCCTGTATGCATTTGATCCGCGCCGGTGTGCCTTGTTGCTGATTGGCGGGGATAAAACCGGTCGAGGCCGGTGGTATGACGAATACGTCCCGCTGGCTGAGAAGTTGTATGACGAACATTTGGAAACACTGCTTAAAGAGGGCCGTCACCATGGCTAAAAAATTCAGTGAGCTGCAGGCTCGCATGACACCGCAAGCCCGGGCCGATGCAGAGCGCATCTTCCAGCAACACCTGAAAGAAATGCCCCTGCATGAACTGCGCAAGGCGCAACAGATGAGCCAGGATACGCTGGCCAAGGCGCTGAATATCAATCAGGCGGCAGTGTCCAAAATGGAGCGGCGTACCGACATGTATATCAGCACGCTGCGTAACTATATCCGCGCCATGGGAGGAGAACTGGAGATTGTCGCTACGTTTCCTGATGGCCAGGTAAAGATCGAGAACTTTGCCCACTGAGTCATCCGCTCCGTCAAAGCCCGGCCATGCGCCGGGTTTTCTGTTCGCTGAATGCCTGTCGTCATTGTGCAGCTTAATGGACAATACTCGCCATTCTCGCCCCATCGGACATCAACGTGAACCAACTTCTCGCCATGCGTGCCTTCGTCCGTGTCGTCGAAACCGGCTCCTTCAGCCGCGCGTCCGACCAGTTGGCACTGCCGCGTTCCACCGTCAGTAAACTCATCACGGACCTGGAGAAGCACCTTGGCGTCAAGTTGATGCATCGCACCACCCGTGCGCTGGCGGCGACGCCGGAGGGGTTGGAGTACTACAGCCACGCGCTGTGCCTGGTGGCGGAACTCGATGAACTGGACAATGCCCTGCGCGGGCAGAAGCTCAAGCCCGGCGGCCACCTGAAAGTGGATGCGCCGGCGTCCTTTGCCAATTGCCTGCTGATCCCGGCGCTGGTGGATTTTCATCGTGAGTACCCTGAGATCACCATCGCCCTGGGCATCAGCGACCGCGCCGTGAATATCGTGGGGGAGGGTGTGGATTGCGTACTGCGCGCTGGCAAGCTCGATGACATGGCAATGATCGCCCGCAAGGTTGTCGACCTCGAGTACGTCACTTGTGCGGCCCCCGGCTACCTGGAGCGCATGGGTACGCCCGTGTCTCCCGAGGACCTCGAGAAGAACCACCTCAAGGCGGGGTATTTCTTTGCCGGGTCGGGTAAGCCGGAGCCGTTGATTTTCGAGAAGGGCGCGACTCGGTATGAGGTAGGCAACTGCGCGTTTTCCACCAACGAAGGCAACGGCCTCAAGGAAATGCTGCTCGCCGGCCTGGGCGTCGGGCAGCATTTCAAGACCATCGTTGACTACTACGTAGAGGCAGGCCAATTAGTCCCGGTACTCGAAGACTGGACCCGGCCCGCCACGCCCTTGCACATCATTTATCCACCCAATCGCCATCAGAACGCCCGGCTGAAGGTATTTATCGACTGGGTGATCGAGCGGTTCGGCGTCAGGCAATAATCGCTGTCACGCGGATTTCAATGCGCATTGCCGGCAGCCCCAGGGCTTCTACTCCCAGCTCAGTCCAGATGGGGGCGTGATTGGGCATGTAATGGCGGTACCACTTGACCATCTGCTCGTTCACCTCCGGCGGGAAACCTCCCACGTGGTAGGAATTGACGTGTACCACATGCTCCCAGCCGGCGCCGGCTGCCGCCAGGGTGCGTTCGAGGTTTTGAAAGGCCAGGGCGATCTCGTCGGTGAGGGATTCGGGAATCTGGAACTCGTCATCCCAGCCGCCCTGGCCCGAGGTTTCGACGCGGTTGCCGATTTTGACCGCCTGGGTGTAATGCAGGGTCTCGCGTGCAATGTCGCCGTAACCGGGTGTGATGAAAAACTCGGGCTTGCTCATGGTGTTCCTCGGTTTCAGTGGTTGACCCGACAAAGGTTAATGGACTGAATCTGCGAACAAAATCCGCGTTTCTTGTCATCACTGTGCAGGGATGTGGATAGTCCGAGTATCAGTTTTTCACATTCCCGTAGCCCGCCCTTTGTTACTATCGCCCTCCGTCGTCGCCAGGAGTCACCGTCACATGCAACACCAGTGGGATGAAATGCACCGCACCCGCAAGCCCACGTTTGTGTTGTGTGGCGAGCCCCAGGGGGATGTGCTCAATCTCTACGTGCATGGTTATTCGGCGTTCTTCAACCAGCAACAACTGGGTAGTTTCTCCCGGCAACTGGCAACCATCGAAGGCTCCACCAACCTGATGCTGTTCTGGCCGGCAGGGCATTTCCTGGAAAACCTGTTTGCGCCGTTCAAGGATGTGATTACCTCGATGTTGAGTGGCGGCAGCCTGGGTGCCGCAACCATCGGGGTGGGCAAGGCGATTGCCTATTTCCTCGACCACTACAAAAGCGTCGAGGCGCGGGTGGATGAGGTCGCCAAAAGCCTGCTGCCCGAATTGGCCAACTACCTCCATGGCGAGTCGATCAAGGTGCGGCAGATCAACCTGATCGGCCACTCCCTGGGCGCGCGGATCCTGGTCAAGAGCCTGCTGGCCAGCCCTGAGGTGGCCCGTGAGTTGCCGCTGAACAACCTGCTGCTGATGGGCGGTGCGATTTGTACCTCCAGCCCCTGGGACCTGGTCTCGGCGCCGCTCAGCGGTCGGGTGATCAACTGCCACTCGAGCAAGGATTGGGCGCTGGCGCTCAAGCCGGACACCGAGCGCTGCATCGGTCGTTATGCGATCCCGCTGACACCGGCGCTCAAGGCCAAGGTCGCCAACGTGCACCTGGCCACGTTCGACCACGCCGCGTATTGGCCGCAACTGAAGACGGTGGTGCAGTACACCGACCTGCTGCAGGAACGCCGGGGCATGATCCGCGCCGATCAACGCAGCAGCGAAGTGCGCTTTGCCGAAGAGGATGTCGAGCTGTTCCCGCTGCTGGTGCAGGCGCGGCCGGAGGAGTTGCAGTTTTTCGCCGAGCTGATGGCGCAAAAGCGCAGTGCCTCTATCGACGCCACCGTGCGCGAGCCCTTGAAGCTGGCCATCGAGTTGCAGCGCATGGGCGGCGACACCTTTATGAACCTGGCCCGTGGTCATGGCGTGAGCTATCGCGAAATCGCCCAGGACGTGGCGCAGCGGGTGGGTATCAAGTTTGATCAACCGATCGAGAAAGTGGCCCTTGCTGATCTGGAACTGCAGGTTGCCGAACGGCTGATCGAGCAATACAAGGACAAGCTCAGCCAGGCTGATCGCCAAGTGTTCGAGGCAGAGTTGAAGGCTGCGGCACAAAAGGAACAGGGTTTTTTCAATCGTTTCGATGTCGGGCGCTCAGCCACCACTGCCCTCAGCGGGACCGCGCTGGCCGGGTTGACCGGGTTTATCCTGCGCCGGGGCGCGGCCACGGCCATTCCGGTGGTGGGGCAGGCGCTCGCGGCGGCGATGCTGCTGGTGACCGGCGTGCGGGCGTTTTCCGGCCCCGCGTATTCCATCACCACCCTGGCGGTGCTGGTGATCGGGGTGATTCGCGAGCGCCTGGAGCGTGAAGCACTGAACCAGGAGATGGATCTGGTGGTCCAGGTGGTAGAGGCATTTGATCTGCCCCGGGAGACGGTGGTGCGTACCGTTGCGTCTGACTGATAAGCTGCGTTCACGTCTTGTGTGAAAGCTTGGTACCCCGCGTGAAATTCAGCCTGCCCAAAATCGCTACCGCCCCGTTCTGCCCGCCGGAAGTCGCCGGCTCCATCGTCGTTGATCCCCGTGCCTCGTTTTTCAAACGTGCGCTGATGTTTGCCGGCCCTGGCTTGCTGATCTCCATCGGCTACATGGACCCGGGCAACTGGGCCACCGCCATCGAGGCCGGTTCGCGCTACGGCTACAACCTGTTGTTCGTGGTGCTGCTGGCGAGCCTGGCGGGGATGGCGGTGCAGTGCCTGTGCTCACGGCTGGGCATCGCCACCGGCAAGGACCTGGCGCAACTGAGCCGCGAGCGCTACAGCCGGCGCTCGTCGTTCGTGCAGTGGATCCTTGCGGAAATCTCGATCATCGCCACCGACCTCGCCGAAGTCCTCGGCTGCGCCCTGGCGTTTCACCTGTTGCTGGGCGTGTCACTGACCACCGGGATTGTCATCACTGCCTTCGATACCTTGCTGATCCTGGCCCTGCAAAATCGAGGCTTCCGCCGGCTGGAAGCGATCATGCTGGCACTGGTGGCGACTATCGGCGTGTGTTTCTTCATCGAGCTGGTGCTGATCAAGCCTTACTGGCCCGACGTGTTTCGTGGTTTCACCCCGTCGTTGTCCGCCATCAGTGATGCCGCACCGTTGTACCTGGCCATTGGCATACTGGGGGCCACGGTGATGCCCCATAACCTCTACCTGCACAGCTCCATCGTGCAAACCCGGCTGGTCGGCAAGGACCTGGCCAGCCGCCAGGACGCGGTGAAATTGGCGCGTATCGATACCATCGGTTCCCTGTCCCTGGCACTGCTGGTCAACGCGGCAATCCTGATACTGGCCGCCGCTGCGTTCCACCAGACCGGCCACACTGATGTGGTGGAAATCCAGGACGCCTATCACTTGCTCGACCCGCTGGTGGGTGGCGCGTTCGCCAGCGTGCTGTTCGGTGTTGCGCTGTTGGCTTCGGGCCAGAGCTCCACGTTCACCGGCACCATTGCCGGGCAAGTGATCATGGAAGGCTACCTCAACCTGCGCATTCCCTGCTGGCAGCGACGCCTGATCACCCGTGGCCTGGCGCTGATCCCGGCGTTCCTCGGGGTGTGGCTGATGGGGGATGATGCCATCGGCAAGCTGCTGATCCTCAGCCAGGTGGTGTTGAGCCTGCAGTTGCCGTTTGCGTTGTTTCCGCTGATCCGCATGACGGGTGACAAGCGCCTGATGGGGCCGTTCGTCAACAGCTTGCCTACGCGGCTGCTGGCCTGGAGCTTGTTTGTGGTGATCAGCGGGGCGAATGCCTGGCTGATCGGGCAGTGGTTGTTTTGAGCGAAGTGAATTAAGTCAAAACGGCCAATGATGTGTATTTCGCCACCATCGGGTCGGCTGTCACTAATTTCATCGGCTCAATGATAGCCGTTGCAATGATGAGCCGATCAAACGGGTCCCTGTGATGGTGTTCAAGGTCCTTGACCGCGATGGCGTGCTCCGAGGTGATGGGCAGTTCCACGTAGCCGCTTTCCAGGCAGTATTCGCGAATTTCGTCCAGGTTTACGTTGAGCTTCCCGAGCCCGACCTTTATCGCCAGCTCCCAGAATGTGGCGGCACTGACGTAAATTTCAGCCGCGTTCTCGATCAGCTTTCTGGCCTTCGCTGGCAGTTTTGGATCATCGCTCAGGGCCCAAAGCAGGATGTGGGTATCCAGCAGTATTCTCATGGGTGGTTTCCCTCAAACGCATCCAGCATGTCGTCTGGCAACGGCGCATCGAAGTCATCCGGCACCACCAGTTTGCCCTTCATCGCGCCGATTCGCCGGCCTGTCGGTTTCCCGACAGGAACAAGGCGAGCCATCGCGCGCCCATGCTTGGCTATGATGATGATTTGGCCGGCGGCGGCATCATCGACCAGTTTTGATAAATTATTTTTTGCTTCACCCAACGGTACGGTAATCATTTGGTCTTCTCGAGGTTTTGGCCAAATATAGCCAAAATTTCGTAAGCAGGCAAAGATCAACCGACTGCTGGCGGAGGGTGATTTTTGCGGGGACGATTGCAGGTTTCCGAACGGGTAATGACTGGCATCCATGACGTCTCTCCTGAAGGAATTCCTCGAAGTCTGCCCGAGTGCAAGCGGTTTTTGACCCGTGTTGTGGAAAATCAGATCGGACTTACTTGAAGGGGGATTTTTCCCGACAGTGCGGGCCGAATAGTTTCCCACAGTTGCTCAACGGTCCCAGTAAGGCACTGCCCCAAAACACTCGACGAAGTAATCAATCACGGTCCGCACCTTCAACGACAGCCGCCGGCTACCCGGCCACAGCGCAGCAATCTGTTGCGGCTCCAGGGTCGTCGCCACTTCATAGTCGCTGAGCACCGCCTGCAGCGTGCCGGCGCGCAGGCCTTCACCGATCAACCATGACGGGAACACCACCAGCCCCAGGCCTTGTTCGGCAGCGTGGGTCAGGGTGTCGGCGTGGTTGCCGGTGATCGGGCCCTTGACGCTGTAGGACGTCCAGTCGCCCTGCTCGCGGCGGAAGAACCAGCGCTGCTGGCCGGTGACGCCCTTGTAGGCCAGGCACTGGTGGTTCACCAGTTCGTCCGGATGCCGGGGCGTACCGAAACGCTCCAGATAGCCGGGGCTGGCAGCGAGACGAAAGCGCTGGGGGGCGAAGATTCGCGCCTGCATGCCGGAATCGTTCAGCACGCCGATGCGAAACAGCAGGTCTGTGCCGTCTTGCAACGGGTCGACGTAGGTGTCGGTTTGCTGGATATCCAGTTGCAGCTTCGGGTAACGCCGACACAGCTCCCCAAGCCACGGCGAGAGGTGGCGTTGGCCAAACACCATCGGCGCATTGATGCGCACCAGGCCGCTGGGTTCGCTTTCCTGCTCCTGCAACGCCTGGCCGGCGGCTTCCAGTTGCTCCAGCATCAATCGCGCATGCCGGCCCAGCAGGCGACCGGCTTCGGTAGGGCTGACCGCACGGGTATGGCGGTACAGCAACTGTTGGCCCAGGGCCTGCTCCATCAACTGGACCTGCCGGGAAATGGAGGAGGGCGCCAGGCCTTCGCGGCGTGCGACTTCGGAAAAGCTGCCGTAGTCCAGTACCGCGACAAACAGGCGAAGCGCCTTGAAGCTCAGTTCGTTCAAACCCTGCATCATCACTCCATGCTGTGCGTATTGCGCAAAGGTGTTATCGGCATGCTCCCATTTATCGCACAGCAGTGCCACCGGATAATACGCGCCATTGTTCCTCTCTCTAACGCGCAGGTGATGTATGCAGGCTTCTTCAGTGGCGGGTGTGGCTCAGGCCAAGCCCAAGACGTTTCTTCGGTTGTTGCTATTGCCGCTGGTGATCTTCGCCGGCATGGGCTTGTCGGTGGAGGCCGGCTTGCTGGGCCCGCTGGGTGTGCAGGTCGGGCATCTGTGGGCGACCTTGAGCATCTTCGGCGTCGGCTCGGCGATCCTGTTCCTGCTGTTGCTGTTCAGCGGCCCGCAAAAGGGCCCGGCGTTGACCGACCTGCCGCGCTGGCAATTGATCGGTGGCTTCCTGGGGCCGATGTACGTGGTGGTGTTAACCCTGGCTACGCCACATATCGGCATCGCGATGACCATGATTGCGATCTTGTCGGGCCAGGTAGGCAAGAGCGTGCTGATCGACCACTTCGGCTGGTTTGGCACTGCCCGCAAGCGGGTCAACGTGGAGCGCTGGATTGCATTGGCGTTGATCGTGGTAGCACTTGTTCTGATTGCGCGAGGTTAAGGTGATGAACCTGATTCTGTTGTTGGTATTGGTAGTGGCCGCCGGTGCGGTATTGAGTGTGCAGGCCGCCATCAATGGCCGCCTCGGGCAGGCGGTGGGCGTATTGCGCAGCAGCCTGCTGACCTTTGTCGTGGGCGCGATCAGTACCGGGTTGCTGATTCTGTTCTTTGAGCCCGCCCACGCGGTCAGCCTGCTGGACGTGCCGAAGTGGCAACTGACCGGGGCGTTGTTCGGGGTGGTGTACATGATGGTGATGGTCGGCGCGGTCCCGATTGTCGGCACGGCAGTGGCGACGGTGGCGGTGATTGTCGGGCAGCTGGGCATGGGCATGCTGATCGATAACTTCGGCTGGCTCGGCAACCCGGCGATCGAACTGTCCGGCAGCCGCATCGTGGCGATGCTGTGCCTTGCGCTGGCCCTGGTGTTCATGTACCGCAGCAACGCTCGTCGGGCTGACTGACGGGCCTTTGAACCTTGAATCGTTGCCTATAGTCATTGCTTGAGGTGTCGGCGTTCGCCGCACCTGGACGACCACGAAAAAGGAGTCTGACCATGCAAGAGAAAACATGTGCCTGCCCCCACTGCAACTGCCAGTTGGGGAAAAACGCGGTGATGAAGGATGGCAAGGGCTATTGCTGCCAAGGCTGCGCCGAGCATCATGCCCATGGCGAGCCTTGTGCTTCGGCGACCGGGTGCGAGTGTGCCAAGTCGGCGCACGGCTAACGCAGGCTGCCTTCTGTAGGAGCGAGCTTGCTCGCGAAACACCCGAGAGCGACGCGGGGCACCAGGTGCCCCGCGTCATCGTTAACGACCTTCGCGAGCAAGCTCGCTCCTACAGTTTCACGCGCTGGGGCGCGCATCCGAGCGGCGCCATTGCACGTTTTCGATGCCGAATTTCTCGGCCTGGGGCTGGCTCGTCTTCTTCACCTGCTCACGGGCAAAGCGCCCGATGCGGCCTACGCCGGCGTCGCAGCTCGCCCAATGCCAGGCTTCGGCGTTGTCGAGTTTTTCCAGGCGGATGATGAATGACTTGGGCTGGCCATGCAGCGTGTAGTCGATCACGAAAAGTTTTGCGTTAGTCATGGATCCGTAAACCCTCCTTGTGTCTTTAAGTGACCCTGCGCAGGTGGTAAAAATTCACTCGGATCATCCGGTTCACGTCTTATCATGGCGCTCCATACTTGAACGATGTGTCTTCCATGGCCCTTGCCGCGCCTCCCGACCTCAGTGATCACGCCGTCCCCGTGCAACCCTTGGCGCGCACCTACCCGCGTGGGTTGTATGTCGAGCCCCATCAACACGATTGGGGCCAGTTGCTGTATGCCATGAGCGGCGTGATGTGGGTCGAGACACCCCAGGAAGCGCTGGTGGTGCCGCCCCAGCGCGCGGTGTGGCTGCCGCCGGGTGTCGAGCATGGGATTCGCGTGGTGTCGGACTTGCAGATGCGCAACATTTACCTGCGCCCGGCGCTGGCAGCGACCCTGGACAGCCAGGTGCAAGTGATCGAGGTCGGCGGGCTGCTGCGCGAACTGATCGTGGCGCTGGTGGAGCAGGGCGACAAGGGGGACCAGGCCTATTACGAAGCCGTGGTCGGCCTGGCCCTGCTGGAACTGCAACGGGCCCGGCGCTCGCCGATCCGTATCGCCTTGCCCGTGGGCGCCGACCGACGCCTGACCAGCGCCTGCCAGGCGGTGATGGCGTCACCGTCCCTGGACATTCCCTTTGAGCAGCACGCCGAAGCCGCCGGCGCCAGCGTACGCACCCTGGCCCGGCTGTTCCAGAACAGCCTGGGCATGGGCTTTGCCGAGTGGCGCCGCCAGGTGCAGTTGGCCACCGCCGTGGCCGAGTTGATCCAGGGCCAGTCGGTCAGCGCGATCGCCCGTTCCCTGGGTTATTCGCCGAGCAGTTTCAGCGACATGTTTCGTCGTGAACTGGGGATGGCGCCGTCGCAGTATCCCGTCTGAGGCTTGGCCGAAATCCTGAAGCACTTGGCCGATGCTTCGGTTTCAGCCCCCCTACACTGACCGCATCAACCCTTGCTGCGGAGTGTTCCATGAATTACCTGATTTCCTTGGCCATCGGCCTGTTGGTCGGCGTGATTTACGGTGCCCTGGACTTTCGCTCGCCTGCGCCTCCCGCCATTGCCCTGGTGGGGCTGATGGGCATGTTGATGGGCGAGAAACTCTGGCCCATGGGCCGGCAGTTGGTCAGCACCTGGTTGTCCTGAACCCTTTGAACTTCGATGGATATTGGCCATGAAAGCACTGCAATTTTCCGCCACCGGCGATCTCGCCGCCCTTGCTTACGTTGATGTCGCCACGCCGGCGCCGGCGGCCGGT
>NZ_JACARS010000090.1:0-19860 GCF_013386485.1 Pseudomonas sp. P7758
ATGCCGGCGATCATGAAACCGCAGAACACCATCGACGCAATCAGCGGATGACGGTCGACCATGCGCCCGCCCAAAGAGTTGCCGATCAGGCCGACCGCGCCAAAGCCCATGAGGCACCAGCCCACTACCGTGCCGTCAAAACCCGCCAGGCGTTCGAGGATGTCTGCCAGGTAGGTGTAGGCGGTGAACATCCCGCTGAACACCAGGATCGACAGCAGGATATGGCCCTGCATCAGCGGGCTGCGCAAGATCTTGAACTGCGAGCGCAGGCTGACCTGGTCGTTTTTTGCCCGGGTCTTCGGCAGGTAGATAAACAGCAGCAGGGCCTTGGCGAACGCCACCACCGCAAGAATGCCAAAGGCGGTGCGCCAGCCGAACATATCGGAAATCAGCGTGCCCACCGGGATCCCGAAGACCGTGGCACACACGATGCCGAAGCCGATTTTTTCAATCGCGCGGCCGGCGAAATCCGGCCCCACAATGTCCACCGCTGTCTCGCTGGCCAGGGCCCAGAACACCGGCAGCCCCAGCGCCGGGATCAACCGGGCCAGGGACATGACCCAGATATTCGAGGCCATTGCCGCCAGAGTGTTGGCCAGGCCGAACATGATCAGGATCGTGATAAACAGTCGCTTGCGCTCGAACCGGGCGAAATACGCGGTGAGGAACGGGCCAAACGCCGCCACGGTGAAGGCGAACAACGTCACCAGCAAACCGGCCTGGGACACGCTTACATCGAGGTCCCGGGCGATGGAAGGCAACAGGCCGACGATGATGAACTCTGTGGTCAGCACGGTAAAACCGGCTGCCGACAACAGCAGGATCGGAAACAACATCAAAAACTCCAGAAAACAGCGACATCAACGACAGCCCGGAGGGCCCGCTGATAGAGAAGAAATAAGAGGATGGGCAATGTTAACAGAATGTGTAGCGGCGTGGTGACGGAACGCCGCACCCGGATTAGACGTTTCCTACAGATGTTAGACTTCGCTCCTGCCAGATTCATGCTGCCTAGCTGCATCTATTAAAAAAACCAGAGACAACCTTTTTATGACTGCTGCCCCTTCCCTCTTCCAACGCCTGATGTCTATCAGCCTGGTCACCCAAATTGTCATCGGCCTGATCGCCGGTATCCTGTTGGCCCTGCTGTTGCCCGACGTCGCACAAGCCACCGGGTTTATTGGCAAGGTCTTTGTCTCGGCGCTCAAGGCCGTCGCGCCCATCCTGGTATTTGTGCTGGTGATGGCCTCGATTGCCAGCCACAAGCACGGCCAGGAAACCCATATCCGCCCGATCCTGTTCCTGTACCTGCTGGGCACGTTCGCTGCCGCCGTGGTCGCGGTGATCGCCAGCACGCTGCTCCCCTCCTCGCTGGTGCTGGCCACCCACGATGTGGCCGTGAGCCCTCCCGGCGGTATCGGTGATGTGTTGCAAAGCCTGTTGCTGAGCGTGGTGGACAACCCGGTCAGCGCGCTGATGAACGCCAATTTCATCGGTATCCTGGCGTGGGCCATCGGCATGGGCATCGCCATTCGCCATGCCAGCGACACCACCCGCACCGTACTGGGCGACCTGTCCAACGGCGTCACGCTGATCGTGCGCATGGTGATCCGCTTCGCGCCCCTGGGGATTTTCGGCCTGGTGGCCTCGACCCTTGCCACGTCCGGCTTCGGCGCTCTGCTGGGCTACGCACACCTGCTGCTGGTGTTGATCGGCTGCATGCTGTTCGTCGCGCTGGTGATCAACCCGGCCATCGTGTTCTGGAAGCTGCGCCGCAACCCTTACCCGCTGGTGCTGATGTGCCTGCGGGAAAGCGGGATCACCGCGTTTTTCACCCGCAGTTCGGCGGCCAACATTCCGGTCAACCTGGCGTTGAGCAAGCGCCTGGGCCTGCATGAAGACACGTACTCGGTGTCGATCCCGCTGGGCGCCACCATCAATATGGCCGGCGCTGCCATCACCATCACCGTGCTGACCCTGGCCGCCGTGCACACCCTGGGCATTGCCGTGGACATCCCCACCGCCGTGCTGCTCAGCGTGGTCGCGGCGGTGTGTGCCTGCGGCGCGTCGGGGGTTGCCGGGGGCTCGCTGCTGTTGATCCCGCTGGCGTGCAGCCTGTTCGGCATTCCCAGCGAAATCGCCATGCAGGTGGTGGCCGTGGGCTTCATCATCGGCGTGTTGCAGGACTCGGCGGAGACCGCACTGAACTCGTCCACCGATGTGTTGTTCACCGCTGCCGCGTGCCTGGGCAAGGAAGAACAAGCCGCGTAGACCTTGCGCGCACAAAAAAGCCCGGGGCGGTTCGTGAATGAACCGCCCCGGGCTTTTTATTACAAGGCTTAGAACGCGCCCATGTAGTCGCGCTTGCCCACTTCCACGCCGTTGTGACGCAGCAAGGCGTAAGCGGTGGTGACGTGGAAGAAGAACTGCGGCAGGCCGTAGCTCAGCAGGTACGACTGGCCGCTGAAGCGCTTCTCTTTCGGGGTGCCAGGGCGAGTGATGATCTCGATGCCTTCTTTACCGTCGACCTGGGCCGGGGTGATGGTGTCGATAAACGCCAGGACCTTGGCGATCAGCGCTTGCAGGTCGGCGAAGGTGACTTCTGTATCGTCGTATTTCGGAACTTCGATTTCAGCCAGGCGGGCAGAAACGCCTTTGGCGAAGTCGACGGCGATCTGCACCTGGCGCACCAGCGGGAACATGTCCGGGTACAGGCGTGCCTGCAGGAAGGCGTTCGGGTCGATGTTCTTGGCGGTGGCGTGGGCCTCGGCCTTGTTCAGCACATCGCTCAGGGCGTTGAGCATTTGCTTGAAGACCGGGAGGGAAGCGGCGTACAGGGAAATAGTCATGACAGTCTCGACAGTTGTGGCAGGGTTTGAAACAGCCGCGATTATAGACATGCCGGCCACCGGCGCCGCTTGTCTTTTATTTTTTCAGGATTAGGCTAGTGAGCTCACTGCATTAGGGAAAGCGCGATGACCACCGAGCACGACACCACTTCCGAAGAACCGCGCCTGAACAGCACGGAAATCCGCATCCTTGGCTGCCTGATCGAAAAACAGGCCACCAGCCCCGAAACCTACCCGTTGACCCTCAACGCGCTGGTGATCGCCTGTAACCAGAAAACCAGCCGCGAACCGGTGATGAACCTCAGCCAGGGCCAGGTTGGCCAGAGCCTGCGGGCCCTGGAAGGCCGCGGGTTTACCCGGCTGGTGATGGGCAGCCGCGCCGACCGCTGGGAGCATCGGGTGGACAAGGCGCTGGAGCTGGTGCCGGCCCAGGTGATTCTCAGCGGGTTGCTGTTTCTGCGGGGGCCGCAGACGGTCAACGAACTGCTGACCCGCAGCGGGCGCATGCATGACTTTGAAGACGCCGAGCAGGTGGTGCATCAACTGGAACGCCTGATTGCCCGTGGGCTGGCGTTGTTGGTGCCGCGTCAGTCGGGGCAGCGGGAAGATCGGTACATGCACGCCCTGGGCGACCCGGCGGACATTGAAGCGATCCTGGCGGCGCGTGGGAATCCGGTGGAGCGTGGTGCGGGAAGTGGGGTTTCCCTGGAGCGTATCGAAGAGCTGGAAGCGCGGATTGCGGCGCTGGAAGAGCGCCTTTCGCGGCTCGAGTAATGTTTGTGGTGAGTGGGCTTCTGTGGTGATGGAGCTTTTGTGGCGAGGGAGCTTGCTGTGGCGAGGGAGCTTGCTCCCGCTGGAGTGCGTAGCGCTCCCATTTTCTTGGGGCTGCTGCGCAACCCAGCGGGAGCAAGCTCCCTCGCCACAAAAGCTCACTCTCCAAAGCAAGCTCCCTCGCCACAGCAAGCTCACTCTCCACACCGCCAGCGGTGATGCTCAGCTCCGGGCAAATGCCACCGCCGCCTGAAACTGTTCATCCGTCGGCCGCACGCCGGTGTACAGCACAAACTGCTCCAACGCCTGGATGGCGATCACTTCCAAACCGGTGATCACTCGTTTGCCCTGGGCCCGTCCACGCAGGATCAGCGGGGTTTCCGAGGGAATCGCCACCACATCGAAGACCGTCTCGGCCGCATCAACCGCGTCAGCTTCAAACGCCAACTGATCCGCTTCCGCCCCTCCGGTCATGCCAATCGGCGTGACGTTGACCAGCATCTGCGGGCGCAAGGCACCCAACTGCGCCTGCCACTCATACCCCAGGCTCTGGGCCAGCGCCCGGCCCGCTTCTTCATTGCGCGCCACGATCACGCCCTTGGCGTAGCCGCCATCGCGCAAGGCACTGGCCACCGCCTTGGCCATGCCGCCGCTGCCGCGCAGGGCGAAGGTCGAGTCCTTGGGCACCTGGTGCTTGTGCAGCAGTTGCTCGATGGCGATGTAATCGGTGTTGTAGGCCTTCAAATGCCCGTCGGTGTTGACGATGGTATTGATTGACGCAATGGCCCGCGCCGAATCGTCCAGCTCATCCACCAGGGCAATACAGGCTTCCTTGAACGGCATCGACACGCCACAACCCCGAATGCCCAAGGCCCGAATGCCACCGACGGCGCCAGGCAGGTCCTGGCTACTGAAGGCCTTGTAGTAGAAATTCAACCCCAACTGCTCGTACAGGTGGTTATGAAAGCGCAGGCCAAAGTTCCCGGGGCGCGCCGACAGTGACATGCACAGTTGGGTGTCCTTGTTGGGGTTCATCTGCATCGGTAACTCCTTGAAGCCATTCCAGAGGCGGTTTCGGATAGACGGAATACCCGCGCCGGCGGGTTGTCATGGATCATACGCACTGTGCCCGGCCACTTGTGTAAGCCAACCGATACAGACCTTACACAACCTTTACCTATCGGCTGTGCTGTTTTTTAGAAATACGCTGTCTTAAAAGTATCCCCGCGACAATCCTTGAGTCGATTGATTGCAGACCATGAGCGCAGGGGCTAACCGAGGAATGACCATGATTCGTAAACTCCCCAAGATCGCCTTGCTGATCGGCGCACTCGCTATGGCAGGACAGGCCTCCGCCCACGGTGGTGGTTGGGGTGCTCCGCTCGCACTGGGAGCCGTTGTTGGTGCAGTGGTAGGCGGCTCGATCGTCGCCAGCCAATCGCGGCCGGTCTACGTGCAACAACCGGTGTATGTCCAGCCGCAGCCGGTGTATGCCGCTCCGCCGCCGGTCTACTACGCACCGCCACCGCCTGTGTATGTGCAACAACAGGTTTATTACCGCCCGGCGCCGGTCTACTACGGCCCACCGCGCGGCTACTACGGCCCTCCACACGGCTATTACGGTCGCGGCTGGTAAGCCTCAACTGATACACCTGAACAGGCTCCGCCCTAAAAGCGGGGCCTTTTTTTGGCCTGCAGGTCTGAATAAATCTCGCCAAGGTCGTTATAAGGACAATGGCTGTGGCCAAATCCCACATCATTGATCTCAATAGGCGCTTGCCCGAACGGGGCCTGCGCTGTCATGTTTGTGTCTCAAAAGGCTTCCACTATCAACACTGTCCGACCAATAACAACAAGGACGATTGCCCATGCCCACGCAAAACCCACATCGCACCGCCGGCCTCTGCACCTCGAGCAAGGTCTATAGCGTACTGACGGAGCTCAAGGCCCTGGAAGGCCATCGCAACGCCAAGTTCCTGTCCTTGCTGACGGAAAACCTGGTGCGCAAGGGCCTGCTCAGTGAACAGGAAGTGGTGCATATGCTCGACCAGGTGGTCGACTGACTGAGGGTCGCTCGATAACAGTGATGTCGACTATCGAGCAGGTTGATTTTCCCTGAAGGCCTACGCACCGTAATGTCACCTCCATAGCGTATCGGAGGTCATCATGCCCACTATTCAAATCATGTCTGTCATCGGCAGTGCCGTTCCCGCCTCTCTGCGGGAGCTTGGCTTGCTCGCTTGCTGGTACCTGGTACGCGATGGCGAAGCCATCAGCGGCCCACTCACTTCATTACCGGCCGCCCAGGCCCTGTCGGTCAAAATGGCGCATTGCTTTCATGCCTAAGGCAGTTGCACCCGCGGTTTGGTTTCCACAAACAGCGCCCAGCTGGACATGAACAACGCAGCAATCAGTGGCCCGATGACAAAGCCGTTCAAGCCAAAGATCGACAGGCCGCCCAAGGTTGAGATAAGGATCAGGTAATCCGGCATGCGGGTGTCCTTGCCCACTAGGATGGGCCTTAGCACATTGTCCACCAGCCCGATCACAAATACCCCGAACAACCCGAGCACCACGCCCTGCCAGATCGACCCGCTCAGCAGGAAGTACGCCGCCACCGGCCCCCACACAATCCCCGCGCCCACCGCCGGCAGCAGCGACAGAAACGCCATCAACACCGCCCAGAGCAACGCGCTGGGAATGTCCAGGAACCAAAAGATCAAGCCACCCAACGCGCCTTGCGTGACCGCTACCAGCACGTTGCCTTTCACCGTGGCACGCACCACCCGGTTGAACTTCAATTGCAGGCGACGCTTCTGCGGTTCCGCCAGCGGCACCGCGGTGCGCACCTTGCGCACCAGCTCGGGGCCATCGCGCAGCAGGAAGTACAGCAAGTACAGCATGATGAAAAAACTCACCAGGAAATCAAACGTGCCCTGGCCGAAGCTGAACGCCTGGGTCGCAAAAAACTGGCTGCCCTGCATCGCACTCTTGACGATCTTCTCCCGCAGGCCTTCCAGGTTGCCCATGCCGAAGCGGTCCAGCAGATGCTGGAAATACGGTGGCAGGAAGTTCTTGAACTGCTCGATATACCCGGCAACGTCGAGCTTGCCGCTCTCGACGTTCTTGTAAAGCGTCGCGCCCTCCTGCACCAGCAAGGCACTGGTGATGATCACCGGCAGAATCGCGATTATCAGGCACACCGTCAGGGTTGCCAGGGATGTGAGGTTGCGGTTCCAGCCAAAACGTTGCTGGAAGCGCCGTTGCATCGGCGCAAAGATGATCCCCAGGATCACCGCCCAGAACACCGCGCCGTAGAACGGCAGCAAAATCCAGATAAACGCGATGGTCACCAGGGCGAGCAGTAACAGCAGGGTTTTGAATTGCAGGTTGGTTTGGTTCATGTCCGGTCCATGTCTAAAACACCAGGCGCTCATGTGCGCCTTGATGTTTAGTCCACTGCAAATCCCGCGAGTGCCCTACTTATTAGACCTGGATCAATAAACTGCGCACCCGGCCCGGCTACCCTGCCGCCCTTTTGCGACCCGAACCCATGCCTCCCGTTATCGCCCCCGAACTGCTCGCCCCCGCCGGCACCCTGAAAAACATGCGTTATGCCTTTGCCTACGGTGCCGATGCCGTCTACGCCGGGCAACCGCGCTACAGCCTGCGGGTGCGCAATAACGAGTTCGACCACGCCAACCTCGCCCTCGGCATCCAGGAAGCCCAGGCCCAGGGCAAGCGGTTCTATGTGGTGGTCAACATAGCGCCTCACAACGCCAAGCTGAAAACCTTCCTCAAGGACCTTGCCCCGGTGATCGCCATGGGCCCGGATGCGCTGATCATGTCCGACCCGGGCCTGATCATGCTGGTGCGCCGGCACTTCCCGCACATGCCGATCCACCTGTCGGTGCAGGCCAATACGGTGAACTGGGCCAGCGTCGAATTCTGGCAGGCGCAGGGCATCTGCCGGATCATCCTGTCCCGGGAGTTGTCACTGGAGGAAATCGACGAGATTCGCCAGCAAGTCCCCGCCATGGAGCTGGAAGTGTTTGTGCACGGTGCGCTGTGCATGGCCTATTCCGGGCGCTGCCTGCTGTCGGGCTACATGAACAAGCGGGATGCCAACCAGGGCACCTGCACCAACGCCTGCCGCTGGAAATACCGGGCGACGCCTGCGGTGGAAAACGCCGCCGGCGACATCGTGCAGCACTATGCGCCCGAGCCGACCCTGGGCCTCGGTGCGCCCACCGACCAGGTGTTCCTGCTGCAGGAGGCCAATCGCCCCGACGAACAGATGCCCGCCTTCGAAGATGAACACGGCACCTACATCATGAACGCCAAGGACCTGCGGGCGGTGCAGCACGTCGACCGGCTGACGCGCATGGGCGTGCACTCGTTGAAGATCGAAGGCCGCACCAAATCCCACTTTTACTGCGCCCGCACCACCCAGGTATATCGCCAGGCGATTGATGACGCGGTGGCCGGGCGCGACTTTGACCGGGGCTTGATGACCAACCTCGAATCCCTGGCCCAGCGCGGCTACACCGAGGGTTTCCTGCGCCGGCACGTGCACGATGAGTATCAGAACTATCAGAACGGCAGCTCGGTGTCCGAACGCCAGCAGTTCGTCGGCGAACTGACCGGTGAACGGCGCGGCGAACTGGCCGAGGTCAAGGTCAAGAACCGTTTTGCCGTGGGCAATCACCTGGAACTGATGACCCCGGCGGGGAATTTCCACTTTGACCTGGGCTCATTGCACAACGCCAAGGGCGAGGCCATCGCGGTGGCGCCGGGTGACGGGCATACGGTGTATTTGCCGATCCCGGCGGAGATGGACCTGCGTTTCGGCCTTTTGATGCGCGACGTTTAACTTCGCCAGACACCTCAATGAGTGCGAGACAGCTTGCTGTGGTGAGGGAGCTTGCTCCCTCACCACAGCAAGCTCCCCCACCACAAAAAGCAGGGCGTACGCGCACTAGGTTCATTTGCAAAGTAGAATTGGCGGTTCTGCGTACCGCCACCTTGTCTTGAGCGGTCACCCTCTTTTTTACGGAGATCGCCTTGCGTCTGTTTCATACCTCCGACTGGCACCTTGGGCAAAACCTGCACGGCCAGGAACGCGACTTCGAACACGCCTGCTTCCTCGACTGGCTGCTGGGCCAGTTGGGCCTGCATCGCCCTGACGTGCTGTTGATCGCCGGCGATATTTTCGACACGGTCAACCCGCCACTCAAGGCCCAGGAGCGGCTGTACGACTTCATCATCAGCGCCCATGAGCAAAACCCTGCACTGACCATCGTGATGATCGCCGGCAACCACGACTCCGGCTCGCGCATCGAACTGCCGGCGCCGTTGATGCGCCGCCTGCGCACCCACGCCCTGGGCCGGGTGCTGTGGCTGGATGACGGACAACTGGATGTCGAACGCCTGCTGATTCCATTGCCCGGTGCCGACGGTGAAATTGCCGGCTGGTGCCTGGCATTGCCGTTCCTGCGCCCGGCCGAAGTGACCGGCGCCCAACTGGGGGACGATTACCTGCGGGGCATCGGCCAGGTTCACGAGTGGCTGATTGCTGCCGCCAATGCCAAGCGCCAGCCGGGCCAGGCACTGGTTGCCATCAGCCATGCGCACATGGCCGGCGGCTCGGTGTCGGAAGACTCCGAGCGCAGCCTGATCATCGGCAATGCCGAAGCGCTGCCGGCGAGCCTGTTCGATGCCAGCGTCAGCTATGTGGCCCTCGGCCATTTGCATAAACCCCAGCGGGTGAATGGCGAGGAGCGGATTCGCTACTGCGGCTCACCGATTCCGCTGTCATTCTCGGAAATCGGCTACCAGCACCAGATCCTCGACGTGCAGCTGGACGGCGAAACCCTGGTCAGCGTCGAATCCCGGCTGATCCCGCGCTCGGTCAACCTGCAACGCCTGGAAGCCGCGCCCCTGGCCGACATCCTCAAGCAACTGGCCGACCTGCCCGACATCGACCTGCTGGCCGAAACCCAGCGCCAACCGTGGCTGGAAGTGCGGGTGCGCCTCGACGAACCGCAACCCGACCTGCGCCAGCAGGTGGAAAACGCCCTGCAAGGCAAGGCCGTGCGCCTGGTGCGCATCGCCGCTGAATACGCAGGCAACGGAGGCCGTGAAGACAGCCAGGAAGACCGCCTGATCGAACTCGACCAACTCACGCCCCAGGAATTGTTCAGCCGCGCCTGGCAGGAAAGCTACGGCAGTGAAGTGGACGAACAGACCCTGAAGGACTTCGCCGTGCTGCTCCAGGAAGTACAACAGGAGGGCGAACAGCCATGAAGATCCTCGCCATTCGCCTGAAAAACCTCGCCTCTTTGGCGGGTCCGTTTGAAATCGACTTTACCGCCGAGCCCCTGGCCAGCGCCGGGCTGTTCGCGATTACCGGGCCCACCGGCGCCGGCAAAAGTACCTTGCTCGATGCGCTGTGCCTGGCGCTGTTTGGCGCCGTGCCGCGCCTGGGCGATACCGGCCAGGCAAAAATGCCGGATGCCGACACCGATATTTCCATCGGTGACCCACGCACCCTGATTCGCCGGGGCACTGGCGGCGGTTATGCCGAAGTGGATTTTGTCGGCGTCAGTGGCCGTCGCTACCGCGCCCGCTGGGAAGCCAACCGCGCCCGGGACAAGGCCAGCGGCAAGCTGCAAGCCAGCCGGCAAAGCCTGATCGACCTGGACAGCGAGCAGCTGCTGGCCAGCCAGAAAACCGAATACAAGACCCAGCTGGAATTGGCCCTGGGCCTGAACTTCGAGCAGTTCACCCGCGCGGTGTTGCTCGCGCAAAGTGAGTTCAGCGCGTTCCTCAAGGCCAACGACAACGAGCGCAGCGAACTGCTGGAAAAGCTCACCGACACTGCGCTCTACACCCAACTCGGTCGCCGCGCCTTCGACAAGGCCAAGGACGCCCGGGACGCCCACAAACACCTGCAGGACCAGGCTACCGGCGTCACCCCGCTGGCCCCCGAGGCCCGCGCCGAACTCGACGAACAGCTGGCCGCCGCACAGCAACAGCTCAAGACCCAGCAGGCGCAACTCAAGCAACTCGAGTTGCAGCACACCTGGCTGAAGGAACTGCGGGAGTGGCAGGAGCGCCAACAAAGTGCGGTCGAGCAACTGCAACAGGCCCAGCAACACTGGGCAAGCCAGGGCCCGCAGCGCCTGGACCTCAGCCGCCTGGAACAACTGGCGCCGCAACGTCACCACTTCGCCCGCCAGGCCGAACTGACCACGCAGTTGCAGCCCCTTGCCGCGCAAATCCAGCAGCACCTTGAGCAACAAACCGCGTTGCACACCCGCCAGACCCAACTGCAACAGCAACAGGCCGACGTGCAAGCCGCCCTCGCCCAGGCCCTCAAGCAGCAAGCCGACGCTGTGCCCTTGCTGCGCCAGGCCTTCGAGGAGCAAACCACCCTCGCCCACTTGACCCGTGAGCTGGCCAAACGCAGCGAAGAGAAGCAGCTGGGTGAAGCTGCCTGCGTGGAAGGCCAGGCGACGTTGACCGGCTTGCTCGACAAGCAGAAAGTTGTCGCCGAGCGCCTGCACCGGCTGGCCGCAGAGCTTGAACGCAGCGCCGCCCTCGCGCCGTTGAGTGAGGCCTGGAGCGCCTACCGCGACCGCTTGCAACAGCTGATGCTGATCGGCAATCGCCTCAATAAAGGCCAGGCCGAACTGCCACAACTGGAAGAGCGCGCCACCCGTCTCGGTGAAAAATGGACCGAGCAACGCGAAGCCCTTGACCTGCTGTACCACGAAGCCGGCGCCGAACCCCATGCAGTGGCCGAACAGATCCAGTTGCTCGGCAGCCTGCTCCAGGACAACCGCAAGCAACATCGCGCGTTTGAAGACCTGGCGCGGCTGTGGAACAGCCATCAGCAACTCGACAGCCAGAGCCAGGCCCTGACGCAAAAGCAGACCCTCGCCCAGCAACAACGCGAACTGTTGAACCAGAGCGGCTTGCAGGCCAAGGCCGAGCTGGCCGTCGCCGAACAAACCCTGACCGTCACCAAGCAACTGCTGGAGCGCCAGCGCCTGGCCCGCAGTGCCAGCGTCGAGGAATTGCGCGGCCAGCTTCAGGATGAGCAGCCGTGCCCGGTGTGCGGCAGCGTCGAGCACCCGTATCACCAGCCCGATGCCATGCTGCAAAGCCTGACCCGCCACGACGAAAGCGAAGAAGCCAACGCGCAGCAAGCCGTGGATGTGCTCAAGGAAAAACTCACTGACCTGCGTGGCGAAGTGGGCGGCCTGATCGCCCAGCAAAAGGAATTCCTGCAACAACAGGAGCAACTCGCCAGCCAGTTGCAGGCCTTGCTGCCAAGCCTTGAAGCCCATCCGCTGTCCGCCTCGCTGTTCAACCAGGACGCGGCCAAGCGTGATGCCTGGCTCGCCCAGCAACTGAGCCAGCTCAGCCAAAGCCTCACCCAGGACGAGCAACGCCAGGGCGCCCTGCTCAACCTGCAACAGAACGCCGGGCGTTTGCAGCAACAACTGCAAGCCGCCCAGGACGCCAGCCAACAGGCGCGCCAGTTACTGATCGACCAGCAACGGGAACTGTCCAACGACCGCGAACGCCTGGACGAAGAACTCAACGCCTTCGCCAGCCTGCTGCCCACCGAGACCCTCGAAGGCCTGCGCAGCGAGCCGGCGGCGACCTTCATGTTGCTCGACCAGCAGGTCAGCCAGCGCCTGGAACAGCTCGACAACCAAAAGGAAGAATTGGCCGAGCAGCTACAGCGCCAGCAAGCCATCGAGAAAGAGCAGGACCGCCAGCAACATCGCCAGCAGCAGCTGGAGACTTTGCACAAACAGCTCGCCGAACAGAGCGCCCTGCAACACGCGGCCGAGGAAAAACTCGCCGGCCTACTGGGCGAAAACTCCAGCGCCGAACACTGGCAACAGCAATTGGACCTGGCCGTCGACCAGGCGCGGCAACATGAGGCCGAGGCCAACCAACAGTTGCAGGACACCCGCAACCAGTTGATCCAACTGGCCGCCGACCTCAAATCGCTGCAAGAACGCCAACAGTCCCTGGAAACCGAACACGCGGCCCTCACTACGCGCCTGAGCGACTGGCGCGCGTTGCACCCGGAACTCGATGACGAAGGCCTGGCGCGCCTGGTGGCCTTCGATGAGCCGCAGGTGGCCGAGCTACGCCAGCAACTGCAACACAGCGAAAAAGCCATCGAGCAGGCCAAGGTGTTGCTGCAAGAGCGCGAACAGCGGCTCAAGGATCACCAGGCGCTGCACAACGGCAACCTCGACGCCGAGCAACTGGACAGCGCCCTGGCCGAACTCAATGCCGCGCTGATCATTGGCGAAAAACACTGCGCCGAACTGCGCGCCCAACAGGCCGACGACCAGCGCCGCCAGGATGCCAACCAGGCCTTGGCGGCCGAGATCGCCAAGGCCTACGAAGAATGGCAACGCTGGGCACGCCTGAATGCGCTGATCGGTTCGGCCACCGGCGATACCTTCCGCAAGATCGCCCAGGCCTACAACCTCGACCTGCTGGTGCACCACGCCAACGTACAACTGCGCCAACTGGTACGCCGCTACCGCCTCAAACGCGGCGGCAGCATGCTCGGCCTGCTGGTACTCGACACGGAGATGGGCGACGAACTGCGTTCGGTGCACTCGTTGTCCGGCGGCGAGACGTTCCTGGTGTCGCTGGCGCTGGCTTTGGGCCTGGCGTCGATGGCGTCGAGCACGTTGAAGATCGAGTCGCTGTTTATCGACGAAGGCTTCGGCAGTCTCGACCCCGAGTCGCTGCAACTGGCGATGGACGCCCTCGACGGCTTGCAGGCCCAGGGCCGCAAGGTGGCGGTGATTTCCCATGTGCAGGAAATGCACGAGCGGATTCCGGTGCAGATTCAGGTCAAGCGCCAGGGCAATGGCTTGAGCACCCTGGAGGTCAAGTGAGCGAGGCCGTGTTGTATTCGTTCCGCCGTTGCCCCTATGCAATGCGGGCGCGGATGGCCCTGCGGTATTCAGGGCTGGCGGTGCAGATCATCGAGGTCAGCCTCAAGGCCAAGCCGGCTGAGATGCTCGCGTTGTCACCCAAAGGCACGGTGCCGGTGCTGAGCGTGGATGGCCGGGTGATCGATGAAAGCCTGGCGATCATGCGCTGGGCACTGGCACAGAACGATCCTGAGGGTTGGTTGCTTGGGGATGATCGGGCGACGCAGGCGCTGATTGAAGAGAATGATCAGGGCTTCAAACATCAATTGAATCGATACAAGTATGCCGAGCGCTATCCGGAGCAGCCGATGGCGCATTATCGGGCCGAGGGTGAGGTGTTTTTGATGAGGCTGGAGGGGTTGCTGGCGGAGCGGGAGTATTTGCTGGCCGGGCATTTGAGCCTGGCGGATGTGGCACTTGCACCGTTTGTGCGGCAGTTTGCCCATGTGGATCGGGAGTGGTTTGGCCAGGCGCCCTATCCGCGATTGCAGGGCTGGTTGCAGCGCTTCCTGGAATCGCCGTTGTTCATCGCCGTGATGGCAAAAACCTGAGACTGTCGCAGGACAAAATGTGGGAGCGGGCTTGCTCGCGAAGGCGGTGTATCAGTCAGCCCATGTATAGACTGACCCGGCGCTTTCGCGAGCAAGCCCGCTCCCACATTTGATCTTCATCAGCTTCAAGATCAGTTCTGGATTTTGTGGTCCAGCGCTGCGTAGAAGTTGGCGCTTTGTTGCAGGTATTTCTGGGTGTAGGCGCTGGTGCTGGTTTTTTTGCTGCTGATTTCAACACTGGCGCTGGCTGGCAACGCTACGGTGGCGGAAACAGCGGAAGCGGCGATGATCGAGAAAAGATTGAAGTTCATGTCGGTAACCCTTGTGTTCGGTTGGCTTGGTGGCCTGTGTTGGCCTTGGAACCAAACTTACGCCCGAGGGGTTAGCCTTAGAAATTCATTGAAACACTAGCCGCTATTAATAGTATTAATACAACAAGTCAGGCCCCGCACTGCGGGGCCTGTGGCTTATTGCCGCACCAGGAATTTGAGGTCGCTGGGGGCATCAATCGCCAGTTTCTGCACGGTTTTGCCCAAAAGACCGGTCTTGGGATCGCGCTCGACGACCACAATCTCGTTGCTCTTCTGGTTGGCGATCAGCAGGAACTTGCCGCTGGGGTCCAGGGCGAACTCCCGGGGATGGTCGCCTTCCACCGATCGGCGCTGGATCTCTTTGAGCTGCGCAGTGGCCGGGTCGATGGCAAACACCAACATCTGGTTGGCGGTGCCACGGTTGCTCACGTAGAGGAACTTGCCGTCGCTTGAGGTGTGCAGTGCAGCACCGGCCTTGTCGGACACCGGCTGGCCATCCGCGAAGTTGACCAGTTGCTTCTGGGTCAGCTTGCCATCGTTGTAGTCGAACACCGCCACTTGCGCGCTCATCTCGGTGGTCAGCCAGGCGTGCTTGCCGTCTGCGGTGAACAGCAGGTGCCGCGGGCCGCTGCCCGGTGGCAATTGCACAAACGCAGGGTCGGCCGGGGTCAGCGGCAGTTCGTGGTTGGCCTTGGGGTCGTAGTGGTAGGCAAAAATCTTGTCCGCCCCCAGGTCCTGGACAAACACGTATTTGCCGTCCGGCGAAGACACCACCGAATGCACGTGGTTGGACGCCTGACGCTCCGGGTTGACCCGGCTGGCCGGGTGCCCGCTCAACTGCACCGGCGGCGACAGCTTGCCTTGGGCATCTACCGGCAACACCGCGAGGCTGCCGCCCGGATCTTCCAGCACCGAATAGTTGGCCACGAACAGGTAGCGCCCGTCACTGGCCAGGCTGGAATGGGTCGGCTCGTTGCCCAGGCTCTGCACCTGGTTGATCAGGGTCAGTTGATGGTTCTTCGGGTCGATGCTGTAGCTGCTGACGCGCCCCACCGGGTCTTTTTGGCCCGGGCCGTTTTCGTTGACCACAAACAGGTGCTTCTGGTCCTTGGACAGGGTCAGCCACGACGGGTTGGCCGCCTTGGCGGCGAGCACCGGCTGGCCGCTGAACTGCCCCGTACGGCTGTCGAACTGCAAGCGGTAGATACCTTCGCTGGTGCCGGCGGTGTAGCTGCCAACCAGCAATTCATAGGTGTCCACCGGCGCGGCCTGGACCGACATTGCGCCTACGCTGCCGGCCATCAGCAGGGGCCAGAATTTACGCATCATCATCCGCTTCATCCTCGTCATTATTGTTGCCGGTGACGCCGCTCATGCAGACCAGGCGGTGTTCGCCCTTGTCATCGGTAAGTGTCCAGCTTTGCAGGGTTTGATCAAAGGTCGCCGCCTTGACTTGCTCCAGGGTGAAACTCCAGCGCCTCTCGACGCGACCGTCCATGCAGATGATCAATAACGTCTGGTCATCCAGGCTGAAATCGAAGCTGTGCAGGCCATCGATTTCGACCATCTGGCAGTCTTCAAAAGCGTCGGGCAAGGTAGCGGTGTCGGCAGTCATAACCATCAATCATCAAGAGGAAAGACCTCATGATAGGTCAAATCGTTGCATCGGCCTAAGCCCGCGCAATGCAAAACGCCGTGGCACAGGCCACGGCGTTTTGGCAAACAGCGTTGGATCAGTGGGCGAACAGCGAATTGCCCTTCTGCCCCGCCAGCTTCTCGGGCTTGATCAGGAAGCGTGCCAGCGCCGGCAGCAGCCACAGCGCGCCGAACATGTTCCACAGCAGCATGAAGGTCAGCATCAGACCCATGTCGGCCTGGAACTTGATGGCCGAGAAGATCCAGGTGCATACGCCGATTGCCAGGCACAGCCCGGTGAACAGCACGGCTTTACCGGTGGACTTGAGCGTCTGGTAATAGGCTTCCTGCAACGGCAGGCCGGCCCGCAGGAAACTCTCCAGGCGGCTGTAGATGTAGATGCCGTAGTCCACGCCGATCCCCACCCCCAGCGCCACCACCGGCAAGGTCGCGACCTTGACGCCGATGCCCATGAACGCCATCAGCGCGTTGCCCAGCACCGAGGTCAGCACCAGCGGCAGCACGATGCACAGGGTCGCCGCCCACGAGCGGAAGGTGATCATGCACATGGTGGCCACGCACAGGTACACCAGGATCAGGATGGTCAGCTCGGACTCCTTGATCACCTCGTTGGTGGCCGCCTCGATCCCGGCGTTACCGGCGGCAAGGATGAATTCCAGGCCGTCCTTGTTGTTCTCCTTGGCAAAGTCCTGCACCGCATGCACCGCGCGGTCGAGGGTTTCGGCCTTGTGGTCGTTGAGGAACACCAGCACCGGCGCCAGGGAGCAATTGTTGTTGTACAGGCCATCGGCGCGGGCAATGGAGTTGTTCAGCACATCCGGGTTGCGCGACAGGGTTTCCCATTTCAGGTTGCCCTCGTTCATGCCCTTGATCATCTGCTTGGACACGGTCACCAGCGAGATGGCCGACTGCACGCCTTCGGTGTTCTGCATCTTCCACATCAACTGATCGATGGGCGCCATGGCTTCATACCGCGAGCAGCCTTCGGGCGGGGTCTTGACCATCACCACCAGCACGTCGGAGCTGGTGGAGTAGTTGTTGATGATGAAGTTGTTGTCCTTGTTGTAGCGCGAGTCCGGGCGCAGCTCCGGTGCACCCTGGTCGAGGTCACCGATCTTCAGGTTCTGGCTGTACCAGAGGCCGCCACCGAAGGCGATCAGCGCCAGGGCTATCGACACCGGCGCGACCTTGGGGCTGGCGAACTTCGACAGCAGGCGCCAGAACGGGTGTTCGCGGTGCGCATCCTTCTTGCTCTTGGCGATGGCGCGTTTGCTGATGCCGACATAGGAGATCGCCACCGGCAGCAGGATCAGGTTGGTGAACACGATGACCGCCACACCCACCGAAGCACCGATTGCCAGCTCGCGGATCACACCGATGTCGATGATCAAGAGGGTGATAAAACCGACCGCATCGGCGAGGATCGCGATCATGCCCGGCAGGAACAGCTGGCGGAAGGTACGCCGGGCCGCGGTCAGGGCGTTGTCGGCATCACTGGATTGCAGGGCGATGCCGTTGATCTTCTGTACGCCGTGGGAAATACCGATGGCGAAGATCAGGAACGGCACGAGCATCGAGTAGGGATCCAGCCCGAAACCCAGGGCATGCATCAGCCCGAGCTGCCAGATCACCGCCACCAGCGTGGTGCTCAACACCGCGACGGTACTGCGCAGGCAGTTGGTGAACCACAGCAGCAGCACCAGGGTGATGACGAAGGCGATACCGAAGAACATCACCACCATCACCAGGCCGTCGATCAGGTCGCCGACCTTCTTGGCGAAACCGACAATGTGGATCTTGACGTTGGGGTTCTGCGCCTCGAACTTGTCGCGGATCTTGTCTTCGAGTTCATGGGAGAACTTGCGGTAGTCCAGGGCCAGCAGCTTGCCCTGGTCCTGGGGATCCGGGTAGGACTCCAGCAGCGGAATGTCGACGATGCTCGACTTGAAATCGTTGGCCACCAACCGCCCGACCTGCCCGGACTTCAGCACGTTGTTGCGCAACTGGTCGAGGCTTTCCGGCGAGCCGTTGTAGCTTTGCGGGATCACTTCACCGCCGGCAAAGCCTTCCTCGGTGACTTCGGTCCAGCGCACGCTGGGGCTCCACAGGGACTTGAGGCCGGAGCGGTCGACGCCGGAGATGTAGAACACCTCGTCGTTGATCTGGCGCAGGGTCTCCATGTACTCCTTCGTGAAGATGTCACCGTCCTTGGCTTCCACCGAGATGCGCACCGTGTTGCCCAGGTTCGCCAGGTCGTTGCGGTGCTCCATCATCCTCTCGATGAAGGGGTGCTGGAGGGGGATCATTTTTTCGAAGCTGGTGGACGGGCGAATCAACGTCGCCTGCCAGAACAGGAAAATACTCACCAGCAGGCAGATCGTGATGACTGCCGGGCGGTTATTGAAAATCAGGCGCTCGAGAAACGTGGCCTTGTCGTTGTGATGACTGCTCATTGTGTCCCCGCCTTCTTATTGTTTTGTCGGCTCGGCGCCGGTTGGACTGGCCACGCGAACGCCGCCCTGCCCCGCCAGAATCAAGTTGCCGTTGCCCGCCGCGGTGACCGCCGACAGCGAAATGCGGTCCGGGCGATTGAATACGCTGAAGGTCAGGCCGTCGTCGTGGCTGACCACCACGCTTCCACCGTTGCCCACTACCACGATGGAACCGTCGTCCAGCAGGGTCGCCCCCGACAAACCGAATTCCAGCGCGCCACGAGTGGCGTTCAGCTCCACCGGCTCCCAGGTGCTGCCAAAATCCGTGGAGCGGAACAGGTTGCCACGCAGGCCGTAGGCCAACAGCGTCTGCGCCTGGGCGGTGCCGATCACGCCGAACAGCGAGCCCTCGTAGGGGCCTTCGAGTTTTTCCCAGGTCTGCCCCTCGTCATGGGAGCGGAACATGCTGCCCTGCTCACCGACGATAAACAGCCCGGCGTCTTTCACCTGGGCGATGGCGTTGAGGTGGTATTGGTCTTCGTTGTCGAGGCGGTCGCTGACGTCGTCCCAGGTCTTGCCCCCGTCGGTGGTTTCGATCAGCGCACCGTAGGCACCCACGGCAAAGCCGTTGCTGGCGTCCTTGAACCAGACGTCGAGCAGCGGTGCTTCGCGCTTGAGGTCCTGGAATTGTTGGGTCCAGGTCACGCCGCCGTCGGTGGTGGCGAGGATCTGTGCGTCATGGCCCACCGCCCAGCCGTGTTGGTCGTCGGCGAAAAATACGGCGGTCAGCAGTTGCCGGGTGGGGACTTTGGCTTGAGTCCAGGTGGCGCCCTGGTCGTCGGAATAGAGGATGTGCCCGCGATCACCGACCGCGACCAGGCGCTTGCCTGCGTGGACCACGTCGATCATCAGGCTTTTGGCGGCCTTGGGGGAGTCAATGGCGAACACCGCGGCGGCGGTGGTTTCTGTGGCGGCATGGGCCGGTGTCGACAACGCGACAACCCCCAGCAACGAGAGCGCTGTGGCCAGCAATGCGACCCTGCGCGTGGCCTTCGGGCGGAAAAACACCACACCCATGACAGGCTCACTCATAGACCTTTCTCCCATTTATTATTGTTAGGTCGTCTTGCCGTGGGGAGCCCTGAAACCTGCAATCTAGAGCGCCTTGGGCAAGCTGGGCCATCCTAGCGGGCTTTGGAATCGTCTGACAATCGGCGCTACGTTATGTTTTGTTAACTGGAGGGGTTTGGGTCGGTGCTGAATGTAGTGCTATCAGCGGCGGTGATCCGTGGAGGGGCGGCTGTTGGGGT
>NZ_JACARS010000091.1:0-12884 GCF_013386485.1 Pseudomonas sp. P7758
GGGTTGGGTGGGGTGTGTGGCGCTGATCATCGGTTTCCAGCTACTGTCGTTGCTGATCGCCCTGGCGGGCTGGAAGCCCCTCCAACCTGAACTGAGCAAGACCTCATGAACGATGCCGTTGCCCTGCCGGTACCCGAGACTTCCGCCCGTCGCCGCTCGTTGATCGCCGGCTGCAGCGCCCACGCGATTCACGATGGCCTGACCGATGTGATCTACGTGCTGCTACCGATCTGGCAAGCGCAGTTCGGCATGACCTACGCCCAGGTCGGCCTGCTGCGCGGTGCCTATTCCGGGATGATGGCGGTGTTTCAGCTGATGGCCAGTCGCGCCGCCAAACGCTGGGGACGCACGCCGATGCTGGTGGGCGGCACGGCGCTTGCCGGTGTTGCCTATCTGTTGGTGGGGCAGGCGACCGGGTTGGGCATGTTGTTGCTGGCGCTGCTGTTGGGCGGGCTGGGGGCGAGTACCCAGCATCCGCTGGCTTCTTCGATGATCACCGACACCTACGAGAGCGGTGGTGGGGTCAAGGAAGCGCTGTCTCAATACAACTTCTCCGGGGACATTGGCAAAACCCTGGTTCCCGGGCTGGTCGGCCTGTTGCTGACCGTCATCAGCTGGCGCGCGAGCGTCACGCTTCTTGGAGTGCTGGGATTGGCCGCGGCGGGGTTGCTGTGGTGGCTGATCCCAACGCAGGCAGCGGCGTCTGCTTCCGGGAAAACCGCCAGGACACTGGTAGGAAGCGGCTCCGTCAGCGGCCTGCGTGCGCTGATCGTCACGGGCACACTCGACAGTGCCGTGCGGATGGGCTTTCTCACGTTTCTGCCCTTTCTTCTGCAAGCTAAAGGCGCCGGCACTGCGGGCATCGGTCTCGCGCTGACCATGCTGTTTATCGGCGGCGCCTTCGGCAAATTGCTCTGCGGCTACCTCGGCGCACGCATCGGCATGATGAAAACCGTGTGGCTGACGGAAACCGTCACGGCGCTGTTGATCGTCGCGGCGGTGTACCTGCCGTTGAGCGGGTTGATGGTGATATTGCCGGTGTTGGGGCTGGCGTTGAATGGCACCTCTTCGGTGCTGTACGGCGCGGTGCCGGATCTCGCTGGCGCAGGTAAACGAGAGCAGGCGTTTGCCGTGTTCTACACCGGCACCATCGGCGGGGGCGCGTTGGCGCCGGTTCTGTTTGGCGGGCTGGGGGACTTGATGGGCGTGCCGGTGGCGGTGATGGTGCTGGCGGGGATGTTGTTGCTGACGTTGCCGTTGGCGTGGGTGGTGCAGCGGGGCTGCTCACTCAAATAATCGAATGATTGGCGACATGCCCCGGCTGTGCTTGCAGATCGATACCCAGTGCGTGAAGCACCTTGAGTACCGTTTCGAAGCGGGGCTTTGCTCCAGGGGCAAATGCCTTGTACAGACTCTCACGGCCCATGCCGGTATCGGTCGCGACCCGCGCCATCCCGCGAGCTTTGGCCACGTACCCGACGGCCCTGAGGAACTCCTCGTTATCGCCGTCGGCCAGAACTTGAGAAAGGTATTCGCTGATGGCTTCATCACTGTCGAGCAGTGCCGCCATATCAAATGTCGTCAGTGTTTGGCTCATGATCAAACTTCCTTTGCCAGTTTTTTTGCTCGCCGGATGTCGGCGTCTTGTGAGGATTTGTCGCCACCGGCCAGCAAGACGATGACGGTTCTTCCTCGCTGCGTGAAATACACTCGATAACCTAGACCGATATCTACGCGCATTTCCGAGACACCATTGCCTACCGTCTTTATATCGCCCAGATTGCCAGCAGATGCGCAATCGATGCGCCGGGCGATGGCGATTTTTGCGCGTAAATCACGTATTGCTGAATGCCAGGTAATGAAGGTCTGCGTTTGCTGGACATGATAGTTCACGGGTTCTCACTGTATCCATATGGATACTGGCTGGCAATAGGCATGAGCACGTGCGCGCGGCGCGGTTAGGCGCAGGAGAATGATGTGAGTAAGGCTAAGGATTCAAATGGTCTCTTGTTGCGAGCGATTGCAGTGTCGAAGTCTCTTGCAGTTGCTGGCGCCTAATCCATCAAGGATGCGATCCGCTGCGCATCCTCCGGCGTCGCCGGGTTGTACACCACCATATTCAGATCCTTGCGCCCATCGACCGCAAACACCGAATACTCAAATTCGATCGGCCCCAACACCGAATGGCGTATCCGCTTGATGCGATCACCATGGGCGCCCTGAACATCGTTTTCGCTCCACATCGCCTTAAACTCAGGACTGCGTCGACACAGTTCATCCACCAGCGGCTGCACCTGCTCCGCCGCGCCTGAGCGCGCCGTATCAATCCTGAAAGCCCCCAACACAAACCGCGCCACGCTTTCCCAGTCGTATTGGGCCGCGCGGGAATTGGGATCAAGGAACATGAACCGCAGGATATTTCGCTGTTCCGGCGCCTGGGATCCGTAGTCCATCAACATCACCGTCGCCGCCTGGTTCCAGGCCACCACGTCCCAGGTCGCCGTACGCAGGATCGCGGCGCTGGGGTTCAAGGCATCCAGTACCCGTTGCAGGCGTGGCGTCACCGTTTCGTTTTGCTGGTAGCGCACTTCGGGTGGGCGTCCGAAGGCCAGCAGGAACAGATGCTCGCGTTCGATATCGGTCAACATCAGCGCATGGGCAATCCGCTCCAGCACTTCCACCGACGGCGCGCCGCCACGGCCCTGTTCGAGCCAGGTGTACCAGGTGGGGCTGATGTTCGCGCGTTGGGCCACCTCTTCGCGGCGCAAACCTGGCGTACGCCGTCGTGCCGATGAGAAGCCGAATGCCGCCGGATCAAGCCGGGTACGTCGGTCTTTCAGATAGCTGCCCAACTGGTTTGCGCTCATAGCCTGTTAGCCTCTATACCCTGATAACTTCACTACTTTACCCGTATAGGGCAAGCGCACAGATTAGTCTCTGAATACACACGGAGATACGGTTCATGCGCATATTTATAACGGGTGCCAGCGGATTTATCGGGTCGGCTGTCGTCAAGGAACTGATCGCGGCGGGCCATCAGGTGCTGGGGTTGTGCCGCTCGGATGACAAGGTGGCAGCGCTGGAGGCCGCCGGGGCTCAGGTACATCGTGGGTCGCTTGAGGACCTGGGAATCCTCAAGTCTGGTGTTGCCCAGGCGGATGGCGTGATTCACCTGGCGTTCAATCACGACTTCTCGAAATTCGTCGCGAACTGCGAGGACGACCGCCGGGTTATCCAGGCGCTGGGAGAGGCACTTGCCGGGTCGGATCGACCGCTGATCATTACCTCCGGTGTCGGAATTGCGAGCACCGTGCCGGGGCAGTTGGCGACGGAGGATGGTGCGGTGGTTACCTCAGCGCAAATTCCTCGTGCAGCGTCGGAAGAAGCGGCTAACGCTGTAGCCGCGACGGGGGTGAATGTGTCGGTGATGCGTTTGCCTCAAGTACACGACACCGTCAGGCAGGGGCTGGTTAGCCCGGTGATCGAGTTGTATCGCGAGAAGGGCGTTTGCGCTTACATCGCCGACGGGAAAAACCGTTGGCCGGCGGCACATATTCTGGACGTGGCCCGGCTCTACAGGCTGGCGATTGAAAGAGCCGAACCGGGCGCGAGGTATCACGCGGTGGCAGAGCAGGGTGTGTCGCAACGGGAGATTGCCGAGGTGTTGGGGACGCGGCTAGGGTTGCCGGTTAAATCCATTTCGGCGCAAGAGGCTCAGGGGTTTTTTGGTTGGTTGGCAAGGTTTACCGCTCACGATATGCCTGCATCCAGTGCGATCACGCGCAAGACGTTGGGATGGGAACCGGTGGGGCCGGGGTTGCTTGCGGATCTTGCGCAGTTGGAGGGAACTGAAGGCTGAAGCGCGGATTGGCCTGAATATTTGAACCTTGCTCCATTGCCTACACAACCATCAGAATCGTCCCGGTTGTACGCCTTGGGCAACCTCTTTAAGGTTCGTCAGCCGCTGCCCATCAGCGGTCGGGTTTAGTAGCCCGGTGAAGTTTTGGCGTACGGCTGTTCTATCGGTCAGGCATCTTATTGCCTGTGCCTAATGGTAGCTGTGCGCAGGGCGTCTTCGGGCGCGCCGGTTCTGAAACTTCCCGGTCTACTAACCTGCGTACAGCTGCCACCCTATCTCCGTAGTACTGGGTGGTGGTCCTTCTTGAGGATCAACAGATGTGTACTGACTCGTATAACTCACCCGTAAGAATCTTCAGCGTACGTCCCGAAATCGGCACCGATGCATTGCTCGCCAACGCTTACGAAACCATTGCCGGCGCTGGCGCAATGACCAACGAATTTGCCGATAACCTGCCAGATAAGCATCGCAGTCTGGCCTTGGCGATTCAGCAAATGATTGAACTGGGGCTTTTACTGGTAGAAGCCGTGCAGGACCGAGTGGATCGGGTTTCTTGATTCTGTAAAAGGCTTTCCCTTCCAGGCCGCACATACCAAGGGAAGGGCAGCCCTCCAATATTTTTTTCTCTTTCGGCAGTAAGGCGCATTACATTGATTCGACACCCGCAACAGCTATCGGATCTGCTGGCGTTGGAGTTGGGGCTTTGACGAATAATTGGTGACGGTGATGCACGCATTTAAAGTGTTTGGCGCTAGAGTTATCGCGGTGTCGGTAGTGGCCATCGGAGCGATTTTTAACGGTGGAAATGCCTTTGCCCTGGATGCCACAAAACCCCCAGGCGACAACCTGTCCAACCTGAGCCGTGCCTACGTGCTTCAGGATTTCAATGCGCAAGGTCAGGCAGAAGAAATCGCGATCGGCGAAAATCTTCAGAACGCCTATTTCTACACAAACTGTTATCGCACATCGGGATGCCATCAAGGCGTGCCTGAAGGAGCGCTGGTATTCAACACACCCTCGGGTCTTGACGCGACGCCCAACAGTCACTACCCCCGTGTTGAGCTGCGGGCAAAAAGAGAGTTCACCGCAGGTGGGGTGTTTGATAATACCCAGTCCGGCGAGCTTTATGTGGTGCAAAATCCAAGCACAAAATCGATCATTTTTGCCCAGATACATGGCGACAAGGCGGGAGGTTCGGAGCTGCTGAAGCTTCGCTGGGAAGATGGCTCGATCGTCGCCGGGACCAAGACACGCTACGGGCAGAAGGAGCAACGGACAGTCTTGCTGACGGGGCTGAAGGTTAATGACAAGCTCAATTACAAGATTGAGGTCAAGGGCTCCGAGGGCGGCATGGTGCTGCTGGTTTCGGCTGCGGCGAATGGCAGGCAGGCCAGCCGGGAGTTCGATATTCCGCCATCGGGTTGGCAGGGCATCAATCTGTATTTCAAGGCCGGGAATTACAACCAGACCGCTGAGCAGGACGGCGGGGCAGCTATTGTTGCGTACACCTCCCTGGATGTGGGTTACCAGTAGCAGTGTGCGCCGGTTCAGAGACTCCCCGGCCCAGCAACCCGCGTACAGTTTCACCCGGTCTGCGCAGTACTGCGTCAGTAATGCCGAGTAAAAAGATTCGTTCCCCCTCTCCCCATTAGCGTCCGACGTCGTTGTAAGACACGTCTCGTTGTTCGCGCCTCCATTGAAGTTCTCCACGGTGATTGCCTATGTTTGATGGCATCAAACCAAGGAGGAATGACCATGCCTCGAAGTGCCTTAGCAGAAGATGGATATCTGCATTACATGCCTCGTGTGAGCCAGACTCATTGCGTCGAAGAGCTCGCAGAATTACGTCGAGAGTTTGAACAGTTGGAACCGGATGAGTACGCCCCGCCTGGAGTAAACAGGTTTCGACGGTATGGCAACGGAGTCATTCTTCCCTGGCAAGACACGCATGAAGGCCACTGGTTGCCAATCGTCAAAGATGGGGCAGGCCACGGACGCGCAGGTTACGACCAAGGCGGTAACAATCCGGATCACGCAAATATTCGCTACTTTCACGCGTTGAGTGATGCGGTAAAAAACAATCGCGTACTACTCGACCTGATCGATGAAGATTTTTCCCTGACGTTCTGGCAGCATCCTGGCCAGCCCCTTCCTATCTATTTTGGGGTGCATTTTGTAAAACTCACGTCCGCGAGTTCGGATCAGCCAGGTATAAGCTCACCGAACTTTTTTCACCAGGATGGAGAGCCCTTCACGTTTGCGCACTTGATCTACCGTTCTTCGAACATGACGGGTGGCATCAATTTTATTGGGCATCCGGAAATCCGAAACATGCTGTTCGAGGACGCGCGGGCAAGTCAGATTTTGGCGGAGTTTACCCTTTCACAGCCTCTCGATAGTTTTGTCGTTCATGATCCGAAGGTTTCGCATTACATAAGCCCGATCAAGAAACTTGACGACGCCTCTCCCGGAGTCTGTGAGCGTTGTATTGTTTTGGTTGATTTCTCGCCAACCATTCAGAGGATATGACGGTGCAGGCGTTGAGCTCGATATTACCCATCTTGATTGCGTTGGGAATAGGCTATCTATCGAGCAAACTCTTGCTCCCGGATAAAGTTGTTGCCCGATTGGTCAGTCTGATCAGCCCTTTGGTTTGGGGGCTACTTTTTCTGATAGGCACTGAGTTCGGCGAAGTGGTTTCTTCGCTGGATGCGGTTGGCTATGTGCTCAAGACATCTTCGCTTGTCGCGGTCGCAACAACAGTGGTGCCTTGCATGCTGCTGCTGGGCTTGGCGGCTTTGAGAGGGGCTGGACGAGAACCAGGCAGGGTTGCCAGTTTCGATATGCATGGCGCTGCTGCTCCTCTGAAAGAGTGCTTTATTGCGCTGCTGATGGTGGCCTTGGGCGTGTTGTTCACATATGCAGAATCAACCGTTGCAAGCTTGTGGCTTCCGCCCAGCAACGTGATGTTAATGGTACTGATCTTCTTGGTGGGACTCGACTTGTCGAGCATCAAGTTAGGTCGTGACTGGATCTCATGGGGCGTTCTATGCGTTCCGATTGCCGTGGTCATTGGCTCAATATTGGGAGCCTATGCGGTTCATTTCATCACTGGCGAAGATATCCGTTTGCTCCTGGCACTCTCGACGGGATTTGGATGGTTCACGCTATCCAGCGTCCTGGTCGGAGGGCTGTCCGGAGAAGTTCATGGCGCTACGGCATTGCTCGCAGACCTGGGGCGCGAACTGATCGCGATCGCTTTACTGTACCTGGTCGGTGGCTTCCACCCAAAGGTCGGTATTGCCGCCGCTGGGGCAACCGCTCTGGACTCGACGTTACCGATCGTGCGCCAAACCTGCCACTGCGACACGCTGCCTACCGCTCTCATGAGTGGTTTGATTCTGACGGTGTTAGCGCCCTTTTTTATAACCTTCTTTCTGACCGCATGACGTGACCTCTTACTGGAGGAAATCATGACTCCACGATTTTCAGGAGAAAAACCGAGTCTGCAACCATCAGCATTTAAAAGTCTCACGCTCGGCCCGATGCTTGCCGCGTTTGAACAGCTGCTGATGTGTATCAAAACTCAGCCCAAGGCGTTGATCCCGGTGGCTATGTTCCTGTCGCTGGCGGGGCCTGTCCGGGCGGAGCCAACGATTATGGAAGATGTGCGTGGTTATACCGTGAGTGGAGGCGGTCTGATGCGTTTTGATGCGTTGGCCTTTGATGCGTCGGGCAAAGTGATTTGCGTCGGTATGGCGGCCGATCTTGCTGGCAAGCATGCATTGGCGACGCGCATCGATGGTAAGGGTGCGTCCCTCTTGCCTGGGTTGACCGATGCGCACGGCCATATCAAATGGCTTGGAGAGTCCCTTCGAAGCATTGCTTTACGGGGCTCTCCAACACTGGTTGATACGCAGGAGAGGCTTCGGGTATTCGCTGCAGCGCGCCCCGGCGCCCGTTGGCTGACCGGCTCAGGCTGGAACCACGTTACCTGGAAGTTGGGGCGGTTTCCGACGGCTGCCGAAATTGATAAGGTCGTTGTCAATCGACCAGTGTGGCTAATTCGGATGGATGCCCATGCCGGATGGGCTAATACCAAGGCGATGCGACTGGCGGGTATTACTAAGGACACGCCTGATCCGAAAGGCGGACGTATCGAACGGGATGCAGAAGGTAACCCGACAGGTGTATTTATCGACGCCGCTATGGGGCTGGTCGCGGATATTATTCCGCTGCCTGACGAGCAGGAGCGAGAGGTCGCGTTGCAGGCTGCATTGGAGCATCTCAATGCACAAGGCCTGACATCTGTGCACGATGCAGGTGCTGATAGGCAGATGATCAAGACGATGCGCGGTTTTGCCGATCGCGGCCGGCTTCCGTTACGTGTCTACTCGATGATCAACGGTGCGGGGGATGATTTCGCGGTGTTGTCCCAGGACGGCCCTTTGATCGGCTACGGCGATGATCGTCTTACCATTCGTAGCGTCAAGCTTTATGCCGATGGCGCTTTGGGAAGCCGTGGTGCGGCGCTGTTTGAGCCATACACCGACGACCCAACCAACAAGGGGTTGCTTTTTGAAAGCCGGCAGGAGATGAAGCACAAGATTGAGTCGGTACTGAAAGCTGGCTTTCAAGCTAATGTGCATGGCATCGGTGATGCTGCCATCAAGCAGGTCATGGATAGCTTTGAACAGACCTACGCCACAGTCGGTGGGCGCGCCTTGCGTAACAGGATCGAGCATGCGCAGGTGGTTGATGTGGCGCAGATACCGCGCTTTATCGATCTAGGGCTGATTGCATCGATGCAGCCTACACATGCTACCAGCGACATGAATATGGCTGAGGACAGGGTGGGTGTCGAACGGATCAAGGGGGCTTATGCCTGGCGCACTCTGCTTAACCAGGGAACGAAAATTGCGGCAGGGTCAGACTTCCCAGTCGAATCTGCCAATCCGTTCTACGGCATACATGCTGCCGTGACTCGCTCGGATCATGAGGGCAACCCCTTGGCTGGATGGCACCCTGAGCAGGCCATGACCCTCTTCGAGGCTTTCCGTGCATTTACGCTGGATGCAGCTTATGCAGCCCATCAAGAAGCTACCCAAGGCAGCATTGAGCCCGGAAAGTGGGCCGATTTTATCCTGGTTGATCAGGACATTTTTGCCGTCAGCCCGGCAGACATCTGGAGGACACGCGTCCTGCAGACTTGGGTTGGCGGGAAGAAGGTCTATCAGGCGATTGAATGAGCCCGGTTCGGCCGTTTAACTTCCAAATCCCACCCATAAAAAAACCGGCCACCAAGGACCGGTTTTTTTACACATCCCCCGTCAAAACCAGCCTGACGCAGGAGCAAAATCTGAGTGGAGCGGGTAGAGGGAATCGAACCCTCATCTAAAGCTTGGGAAGCTTTCGTTCTACCACTAAACTATACCCGCTCAGAGCGGCTGACTTTGTACCAGATGTGCTCGCGGATTTGAAGTTTTTCTTCGAAAATTCTGTGTTTTACGTGCCAACGGTCGATCGTGGGCAGGCGGCCCCCCTGGGAAATCCGGCCCGCCCACAACCCCACCGCTCATACGGCAAACGCATGCTGTGGCTGTGACGCGTGGTACCGCAACCGGCTTGGCTGCTGCTCCGGTCTCAAAAAGCCCATCAACGCCTCCCGGCTATCCCGGCACGCGGCCTTGTGCTCCATATCCAGAAAGTGCCCGGTCGCCTGAATCGTGCCGAAGCTGCTTTTCGCAATATGTTGCCCAAACAGCTTGGCATCCTGGGCACTGGTGTACTCGTCCCATTCGCCGTTCAAGAACAACACCGGTATATCAATCTGCTTAGCGGCCTTGAGGTAGCACAGCCGGTCGCTGTTGAGCACGTGGCTGATGTGAAAGTGCATCTGCCCATACTCGTGCTCGGCCAGGCTGCTCACGTGTTTGTGATTGAAGCGTTTGAACAGCGACGGCAGGTGTTTGCCGATGGTGCTGTTGACCAGGTGGCCCACGCGGTCGCGGTCGAGGTTGCCGAGGTAGTCGACACCGCGCTCCAGGTAGTCGCGCATCGGGGCGTTGATCACCGGGGAGAACGAGCTGATCACGGCCTTTTCCACACGGCGCGGGCGGTGGGCGAGGGCGACGAGGGTCGCGGCGCCGCCCCAGGAAAAGGACAGCACGTGTTCGGCGGCGAAGTGGTCGATGAGTTCCAGAAGGATCTGGCCCTCGACTTCTTTCGTCAGCATATGCTCGTGGCGGTTGTGGATTTTGGAGCGGCCAGCGTAGGGCTGGTCATACAAAACCACGTTGAACGTCGGGTGCAGGCTTTTCACGGTCTGGGCGAAAGACGCAGTGGTGGCCATTGAGCCGTTGACCAGGATGATGGTCTTGGCTGCTGCGTCCGCGCGATAGAACTCCGTGTAAACCCGATACTGACCCTGTATATCCAGCACAGCGATTTCTGGCCTCATGTCGTAAGACTCCTGGCAAGCGGGTAATGCGCGCAGATCACTCTGCACGAGCTTTGTGACAGGTAGGCATACGCCTGGAAGTGAGGGCCCATGTCGATCCGGTACTGGCTGGCCGACGGGTGTTGTTATGGCGGGCAATTTGCCGTGAGAGGCCCGCAGGTCAAGCGTGCGGACGGGCAAAGTGTTTCTTGTAGGTAGGGGTGACTCGCCAGTCAGATTGCGGCTGGCTGGGTTGATTCAAGCATCAGGGATGCCAGTTCGCCAGTCGATGGCGTGGGTTTTTGCCATCATCGGCTGAACGGTCATCAGACCTGTTGGATTTCAGCCTCTGTAAGCGCCCGGTAATGGCCTGGCGCAAGGGCTGCGTCCAACTCCAGCGGTCCCATGCGTTCGCGGTGCAGGCGTATCACTTTGTTGTCGAAGTGCCCGAACATGCGCTTCACCTGGTGATAACGCCCTTCAATGATGCTCAGGCGCGCCGTTCTGGGGCCCAATAGTTCCAGTTCCGCCGGTTGGGTGGTGAGGTCTTCAAAGGCGAAGTACAGGCCGGCGGCGAAAGTGGCCGCGTATTGCGGGCCGATGTCCTGCTCGGTCTCGACGTAGTAGACCTTGGGCAGTTTGGTTTGCGGCTGGGTCAGGCGGCGCGACCACTGGCCGTCGTTGGTGATCAGCATCAGGCCGGTGGTGTTGAAATCCAGACGACCGGCGATGTGCAGCTCGTGCTTGTCCGGTTCATCCAGCAGGTCGAGCACCGTGGGGTGTTGCGGGTCGGACGTGGCGCTGACGCAGCCCTGGGGTTTGTGCAGCATGAAGTAACGCGCGGGTTTGCCGGCTTGCAGCACTTCGCCATCCAGCAACACACGGCTGAACTCGCTTACCGGGTGGTGCGGATCGCTGATGGCCTGGCCGTCGACGCTGATCCGCCGCTCCACCAGCAACAGGCGAACCTGTTTACGGTTGAAACGGGGCAGGTTGCTGAGGAAACGATCTACGCGCATTACGACCGCTCGTTCCCACGCAGTTGTTCGTCCACCTGGGCACAACGCGGGCACAGGCAGGCTTTATTACGCAGTTCCGCCGGCAAGGCTTCGAGCACTGCGGGGTCGATGCTGACGGAATAGCACCAGCACGCCTGGTCGGCAGTGCGCGGGTCGGCCAGGGCGCAATCGTTGCGGGCGCCGCAGGCGGGGCAGAGGGTTGGCGTGGTCATCGGTCGGTTCAGGCTGTATCGGACAAGGTCCCGGTGAAACCCGGTGTGCCTTGCACGATACAGCCCCGCCGCGTTATTGCAAATCACGCTCCAGCACCACCACCCGTTGGCCTGCGCCAATGCCGCTGCCGGGCTGCACCGGAATTTCCCGCACGGTACCGGCGAACGGTGCGACTACCGGGATTTCCATTTTCATCGACTCCAGGATCACCAGCACATCCCCCGCCGCCACGCGTTCGCCAGCGCTCACCTGCACTTGCCAGAGATTGCCGGCGATGTGGCTGTCGATGCTGTATTCGTTGGCCTGCAAGGGCGTGTCTGCGCCCTGTGGTGCGGCGAGTTCCTCGCTGTCGAAATGCGCCTGGCCGCTGGCGATCCAGCGTTCGCGTTCGGCGTTGAACGCGCGCTGCTGTTGCCCGCGAAACGCGCCGATGCTTTCGGCTTCCTGCGCGAGAAAGGCCTGGTAATCCGTCAGGTTCAACTGGCTGTGTTCGATGTTCAGTTCAAACCGCCCAAGGGGGAAATCCCTGCGAATCTGCACCAGCTCATCGGCGCTCACCGGGTAAAAGCGGATCTGGTCGAAGAAGCGCAGCAACCAGGGTTTGCCATCGAACGCGGCCACTTCCCGGTAGCGGTTCCACATCTGCAAGGTACGCCCGACGAACTGATAACCGCCGGGGCCTTCCATGCCGTAGACGCACAGGTAGGCGCCACCGATGCCCACGGAGTTTTCGGCGGTCCAGGTGCGTGCCGGGTTGTACTTGGTGGTGACCAGGCGGTGACGCGGGTCCAGCGGCGTGGCCACGGGCGCGCCGAGGTAGACGTCGCCCAGGCCCATCACCAGGTAGCTGGCATCGAACACGGTGTGGCGCACTTCGTCGAGGTTGGCCAGGTCGTTGATGCGGCGGATGAACTCCAGGTTGCTCGGGCACCACGGGGCATCCTTGCGCACGGTGGTCATGTATTTTTCGATCGCCAGTTGGCAGGCCGGGTCGTCCCAGGACAGTGGCAGGTGGACGATGCGCGACGGCACTTGCAGGTTTTGGCTGGCGCAGACGGCGTGCCATTCGGCGGTGATCAGCGCCAGGAGGTCGGCGAGGGTAAGTTGTTCGGGCTGGTAGTGGATTTGCAGGGAGCGGATGCCGGGTGTCAGGTCGATGACGCCGTGCAGGGCTTGTGCTTCGAGGGCTTGCATCAGGGCGTGGGCGCGAAAGCGCAGCACCAGGTCGAGTTCCGGGGCGCCGATTTCCAGGAGCAGGTGGGTGTCGCCGGCGAGGCGGGCGACCAGGCGGGTGTCGGCCTGGCCGATGTCCAGAACAACAGGCGACCTGATCATTCCCACGCTCTGCGTGGGA